>JAFWBN010000057.1 GCA_017507075.1 Alistipes sp.
CATTGGGAAGGCATCCTGACCTGGAAGCTCATCAAGGCGGTTTGACATCTCACGCAGAGCCTGCGCCCAACGAGATGTAGAGTCCGCCATAACAAGCACTCTCAAACCCATAGAACGGTAATACTCTCCGATTGTCATACCTGTATATACAGATGCCTCACGCGCTGCAACAGGCATGTTTGAGGTGTTACAGATGATAATTGTACGCTCCATAAGTTTATGACCTGTACGAGGGTCAACAAGTTCAGGGAACTCTTTGAAAATCTCCACAACCTCATTTGCACGCTCTCCACAAGCCACGATGATAATCACATCTGCCTCTGCCTGCTTAGAGATTGCATGCTGAAGCACAGTCTTGCCAGCACCGAAAGGACCAGGGATAAAGCCTGTACCACCCTCAGCAAGTGGGTTGAAGGTGTCAATTGCACGAACACCTGTCTCCATAACCTTTGATGGACGAGGTTTCTCTGTATAGCAGCGAACAGCCTGCTTTACAGGCCATTTCTGCACCATAGTAATATTGTACTCATTGCCGTCAACATCTGTAACCACTGCAATAGTGTCTGTTACTTTGTACTCTCCTTGAGCAGCAACACTCTTTACTGTGTAGTTACCTGTCATGATAAACGGCACCATAATCTTGTGGGCAATCCACTGCTCTTGAACCTCTCCGAGCCATGATGCAGCAGAGACCTTATCTCCAACCTTTGCAATAGGCTTAAATGCCCACTTAGCCTCAAAATCAAGAGGCTCGGTAATAGAGCCGCGGTCAATAAACAGACCATCCATCTTCTCAAGGTCGTTCTGCAGACCATCATAGTTCTTTGAGAGAAGACCCGGAGCCAAAGTTGCCTCAAGCATGTGTCCCTCAAACTCTACCTTATCGCCGATTTTCAGACCACGGGTAGAGTCGTAAACCTGTACATAGGCATCATCGCCTATTACCTTGATGACCTCAGCCATCATTTTGGTATCACCACAATAAACAAAACATATCTCGTTCTGCGCAACGGCTCCGTCCGCCTTAACGATTACGATGTTAGAGATGATACCGCTAACTTTTCCTGTTGTTTTCATTTATAGTTGATTTTATATTTCCTTGATTAAATCCTTGCCATCAAGCTCTGACATAAGTTTGTCAAACATCTCTTTGCCCCTCTTGGCATCGAGTTTAGCCCAACGAGCAACAATATTCACCTTAACAAGGTATGCCATAACAGCATCAAGAGTAAAGTAGTCAAATGTCGATAGTTCAGAGGCAACAGACCAACGAATAAGGTCTATCTTGCGCTCCTTCTCAAGCATATTCTGCTCATCCATTGCAGCTATCAGAGAGTCGATATATGAAAGTTCGCCTCTCAAACCGAAATCTGCCGCAGAACTACGCTGCAACTGCTCAACAATCTCTCCACCGCCCACTGTAACCTGCTCAACAACAACTGAACGATCACGGGCAACAAGCGCAGCGATAACATTTCTCAAAGTTCTATCCGCCTCAGCCCACTCTCTTACAAAGCGAGAAGAGGATGTTGCACAAAGGCTGTAGTACGCCTCAAAAAGCGTAACAGCAAATGGCTTATCCAAATCTACGCCCTCTGCATCCTCTCCATCCGGAGCAGCGTAAGCACGAATAACTTTGGCTATAGCCTCAGGTAGCAAAACAGGATTTTTGAACTGCTCAGAAATCTGCTCAGAGGTCAAACGACCCAACGAGTTGTGAGCAGAGCTGCCGCCATGACGAGAGGCAAGATTCTCACAATCGTAGTAGGTGTAGAGTAACTCTACCCTCTTCCAATCAGCACCTGAGAGCGACTCTGAAACCTCCTCAAGAATATCCTCAAGACTGAAACCCTTTGTTTCGGCATCAAGAGCATACTCGCGAAAGCCCGCTACCAGCGTATAATAACTTTTGCTGAACATAGGCTATGCAAATAGCAGTTTTGAGATTTTCTCGCGCAGATACTCCTGCATAAGAGCAGCAAATGACTCATCTGTAAATGAGATGTAGTAGCCACCATCCTTCTCACCTACCTTGAAACCATTGCGAACATCCTTTGAGTAACCAACCTCGATACCTGCAGAGAGCAACTGAGCTGCAGAGGCCTCAAACACCTTTGAGAACTCAGCCTCAAGTGCAGCAGGAAGCAACGCCTTCAAATCAACCTTTGAACCATTGTTCCATGCACCGGCAACAGCAAGCAACAACTGCTTTACAAACTGAGCATCAACAGTTGCTGCAGAAACAGAAGCATTAACACTCTTAGCAATGATAAGTTCTGAAATCTCAGCCTTAATCTTTGCAAGAGCCTGCTTTCCTGCAAGCGAAATCTCTGTCATAGAGTTTTTTGCTGTGTCGGCAGCCTTTGTCTGAGCATCCTTTACAATCTTTGCAGCCTCAGCCTTTGCATCAGCAAGAATCTTCTCTGCCTCAGCCTTTGCATCAGCAACCAAACGATCTGCCTCAACACGACCCTTCTCTAATCCCTCATCATAGAGGCGAGCGGTCAATTCCTTGAGTTTTGTATTTTCCATAAAGTATAATAGTTTAAGATTTTTTCAAAACGCCACAAATATAGGCATTTTCCTACGGAAAAACAAGTTTTTCACAACAATACTCCATAATAAATATAAATCAGCCTTTTTACATAAAAATTAGACTTTACAAAATGTTCTATTTCTCGCATTTTAACAAACCAAGCAGCAAGACTATATAGTTCAACGAATTGCGCGCAAAAAAATAGGGTCTTTAGAGACTCTAAGGACTATAGAGCCACTAAGGTCAAGCGCAAAACTAAATCCGTCGCAGGCATCGAGCCTACGATGGATTTCTGCTACGCAGAAGGGATATTAGGGAGGTTAGAGAGGTTAGGGATTTTAGGGAGCGCGGAGAGCTTTTACTAAATTTGTGCGCAACCTCCGCCAAATTAGAGTACCCAATTTGTTGTCAGAGTGGTACACCAAAGCACCGCCCCATTTGTGCTTAGAAGGGCGTAGATGCAACGCTCGGCAAAAATGCCGACGATGGGCTGTACTAAGCGTACTGCTCATTGTCGGCACTTTTTGTTAGCGGCAGCAGGTATGCACTTATAAGCGCAAATGTGCCACTATCACAACAAATATTGATGCTGCGGACGCAACAAATCTTGCACAACCTTCACAGGAGAGAATGTTGAAATTGGAACATCGACAAAAATTGTGTTCCAATTTGCCATTGCGCCGTTCCACAAACCAGGAAGCTCTTGAGCTCTAAGCTCTCTACCACCACTTG
The DNA here is from genome assembly GCA_017507075.1 of Alistipes sp. Lineage (GTDB taxonomy): Bacteria > Bacteroidota > Bacteroidia > Bacteroidales > Rikenellaceae > Alistipes. The sequence continues at coordinate 3,269 of JAFWBN010000057.1, forward strand.
ATTTTGAGGAGATAAATCCTGTATCAGGGTCGGTATATTTGCACAAGTCGTACTTTATTCCATCGGCTGCATATACGCCACAAACAAGGTCAACAGGGTTAAAGTGTGTTGCATCCTTCATCAGGTGCATATCTTCTGCTGCAATCTGGCTTGATTCTGCAATTTGCAGACTCTGAGTACCGTCGCTATTTGCAACCCAGAACGGACCACCACCTGGTTCTCCCTCATTGCGCACCATACCGCAGACACGGATTGGACGAGAGAGTAGTTTTTCGAGCAGTGCAGCGTCATAATTCTCCGGCAGTTTAACACTGAGTTTAGTCTGAATAAACTCTGCCACAGCTGCAAGTTCTGCGCTACCATTTTTAAGAGCCTTAAGTAGCTCAAAGGTCTGAGCTTGCAACTCAAGCAAAAGACCCGCCAAAGCCTTCTTATAGAGGACTGTATCGGCTCTCAGAGCGTCAGTTGTTACATTGTCGATATTTTTGACAAATATTACAGAGGCCTCTATCTCGTTCAAATTTTCGATAAGTGCGCCATGACCTGCAGGGCGGAAGAGAAGCTCTCCAGAGTCTGTTCTAAATGGGGTATTATCCGGATTTACAGCAATTGTATCTGTTGAAGATTTCTGCTCTGAGAAAGATATATCGTACTTAACGCCAAACATCTGCTCATATTTTGCTGTACGCTCTGCCAAAAGTGCCTTAAATGCCTGCTTATGCTCCGGAGAGACAGTAAAGTGCAGACGAACAACGCCGGCAGCAGCTCCGTAGAGTGCGCCCTCAACAAGATGCTCTTCAACGGCCTTGCGCGCGCCATTGCTATAGGCATGGAAAGTTACAAGACCCTTTGGTAGAGAGCCATAGCCCAAGCCCTGTTTGATTATAGCACTTACAACAGCCTTTTCGTCTGAGAAATCTGACACAACCTCCTTCAGCTCAGGGTAGAAGGCAAATTTCTCGATATTTTGCAATAAGGTATCTATACCCTTTCCGCGCTTATCCTCGTTCACAAACTCAAAAAGTTCTTTGAACATACGGGTAGCAGCACCTGAAGCAGGTACAAATTTAGCAACGGTTACCTCTGAGCCTCTATTCTCAAATTTTGCTGCATACTCTTCAGCCTGCTCAGCTGTAAGGACTGTAATACCGTCAGCAGGAGAGGCTGCGCTGACAACTTTAAGAGATGGGAATCCTTTACGGAAATTCTCAATCTGATTCTCTACAGCCTCAACAGTAAGACCGTGGGCTGAAATCTGTTGTAAATCTTTTTCGTTAAACATATAAGGTCTATTTTTAGGTTTGTTTCAGATTTTATCTATCAAAGGTAGGTAATTTTCTTCAAAGTTCCCAACATTTACAGCTTTTTTTGTATCTTTACGCCATAATCTGTAAGGATATGATAAGAGTATTTGAAAATACAGACATTTCTACTCGCAACAGCTTTCATGTACACCAGAGAGCAGCTAAGATTGTCGAGTTTGATTATAACGAAGAGTTACCGGAGGTATTTGCCACACATGTAGGCGAAAAGTGGATGGCTCTTGGTGGAGGAAACAACATCTTATTTACAAAAGATATAGACTCTACACTTGTTGTCCCTTGCAACAAGGATATAGAGATTGTAGGCAAAGAAGATGGTCGCGTAACTGTCCGTGTTGGCGCCGGTTTAGAGTGGGACGAGTTTGTAGAGTGGTGCGTAGAGAGAGAGTTATGGGGCGTTGAAAATCTATCCCTTATTCCAGGCAAGGTAGGAGCTGCACCGGTACAAAATATTGGAGCATACGGTGCAGAGGTTAAGGACTGCATTACACGAGTTGAGATGTTCTTTCCGGAGCAGGGAAACTTTATAACCCTTGCCGCCGAGCATTGCGGTTTTGGCTATCGTGAGAGCGTCTTTAAGCACTCATTAAAGGGCAGGGTAATAATTACATCTGTAGAGTTTTGTCTCTCCGAAACACCACATCCTAAGTTGGGATATGGAGATGTTATCCAGCAGGTTGAAGAGTTAGGCGGTGCTACACTAAGCAATATCCGCAAAGCTATCTGCTCAATTCGTCGCAACAAGTTGCCAGATACAACTGTAACGGGTAATGCGGGCAGTTTTTTCAAAAATCCTATTGTTGACAGTAGTATTGCTGAGTCTCTTCTTGAGCAGTATCCCGACATGCCTCACTACCCAGCAGGTGTAGAGGGTAAAACAAAACTCGCAGCCGGTTGGCTGATAGACAAATGCTCACTCAAAGGCTACAGCAAGGGTAATGTAGGCGTACACCACAAGCAGGCTCTTGTACTTATCAACACAACCGGAGAGGCAACGGGTTGTGAGGTTATCGAGTTTGCAAAGATGGTACAGAAGAGCGTTTTTGACAAGTTTGGAATAGAGATTGACACAGAGGTAAACATAATATGAAAAACCTATTCTTAGAGCATTTTGAGCAGTATAACAAAAGGCACTGTCTATTTACTGCACAAGACAAGATTCTGCTTACCGTATCGGGTGGAGTGGATTCTATGGTTATGTTATCTCTTTTTGTTGAAGGGGGTTATAATGTAGGTGTTGCGCATTGTAACTTTTCATTGCGCGGAGCAGAGAGTGATGAAGATGAGGCTACAGTAAAACGCGAGGCCGAAAAATACGGCATCCCTTTCTACAACAAGCGTTTTGACACAGAGGCAGAGATGGAGAAAAGCGGCGAATCTATGGAGATGGCAGCCCGTCGTCTGCGCTATGAGTGGTTTGATACGCTTTGCCAAGAGGAGGGTTACACGGTTATTGCCGTGGCACACCATACAGACGACTCTATAGAGACATTTTTCATCAATCTACTCAGAGGCACAGGACTCAGAGGACTTACAGGCATTACTCGTCAAAGAGACAATATTATCCGTCCTCTTCTTTTTGCGGAGAGAAAAGAGATTTTAGAGTATGCCGTAGCAAGAAAGATTCCGTTCAGAGAGGACTCTTCAAATCGCTCAAAAAAGTATCTGCGCAATAAAATTAGGTTGGGCCTTATCCCCATGATTCGTGAGATTAACAACCGCTTTACATCTATTATGCGAGGAAATATATATCGTCTTACAGATGCACAGCGTTTTATCGAGGCCTCCATGAAGAAGATTAAAGCCGAGGCTATAGAGCAACAAAACGGCTGTTATCGCATACATATAGAGCGCATAGACAAGGACTTTCCTCTTGAGTTTGTTATCTACGAGTGTCTAAACTCTGAGTTTGGTTTTAAGGGAGATATTGTTGACGATTTATGCAAATCGCTTAAGGCTGGTATTTCGGGCAAGAGATTCTATGCACAACGACATGTAGCATGTATTGACCGTGGGGATATTGTTGTAGCACCTATTGAGGAGGATGATAGTTGTCAAACCTTTGTTGACAGACATCAGTTGCGTAGCTACTGTGGCAACTCGGTATTATACTATGAGCATACCGATATAGACAATATTTCGGACTATAACACACCAGCAGAGGTTGCCTATATAGACGAGGATAAACTTGAATATCCGCTTACTCTGCGCCGCTGGCAAAATGGCGACACATTTATACCTTTTGGTATGTGTGGCAGAAAAAAGGTTAGCGACTACCTTATAGACCGAAAAGTCTCCGTTGTTGAGAAATCCCGCCAATTTGTACTTGTATCTGGCGGAGAAATCGTCTGGCTTGTAGGTAGAAGAATTGATGACAGATTCTCTATTACAAATCGCACCGAAAATGTACTCAAAATAGTTAAACACACTCTATAATGGCAAAAAGTACCAGAAAATTCAAAGATTGTGATGCCGACTTTCGCGCAATAATGGCAGATATTGACGCTCGCCGTTTTAAGCCTGTATATCTGCTTATGGGCGAAGAGTCATACTTTATAGATGTGCTTACAGAGAAGCTGTCTTCCTCTATTCTCAACGAGGCTGAGCGCGCTTTTAACCAAATTATGGTCTATGGAAGAGATACAGATGGTGCTACAATTGCCGCATATTGCCGACAAGTTCCGATGCTTGGCGGATATACAGTGATAATAGTCAAAGAGGCGCAGACTATGCCACAACTTGAACAACTTGCTGCATACGCTTCAAAACCTCTTCAGTCCACTATTCTTGTCATCTGCCACAAAGAGAAGAGTGCCGATAAGCGTCAAGCCCTATATAAGAGTTGCCTTGCAAATGGAGTGGTTTTTGAATCTGTGCGCCCAAGAGACTACGAGATAAAAGATTGGTTAGGAGGCTTTGTCAGACAACACTCCCTTGAGATAGAGCCGTCATGCGTGGAGATGATGATAAACCACATGGGTACAGACATCTCCCGAATAAGCAACGAGTTAAACAAACTGCTTGTATCTCTACCAGAAAATAATCGCCGAATAACACCTACGGAGATTGAGACCTATATCGGAATCTCAAAAGAGTTTAACAATTTTGAGCTATGCCGCGCTGTGGCTGTAAAAGATGTAAAGCGCGCACTGACAATCGCCGACCACCTCTCTGCAAATCCGAAGGAGTACCCTTTACTGCTTACCATAATGGCCCTCTTTGGTACTTTCCGTGAGATTTTTATCGTTAACTACCTGCGTTGGCTTCAAAAGCATAAAGGGGTCGCTTTCCCAAGCGACCAAGAGTTACTCGGACACCTTAAGTCAAGCAATATATACGCTCTAAGAGATATTAAACAGTATTCATTAGGCTGGCAGAACTCAAAAGTCTTCAATATTTTAGGGCTGCTGCGTGAATATGATGGCAAGAGCAAAGGTATAGATACAGGCGGCAAGAGCGACAAAGAACTACTCAGAGAGCTGCTACTAAAGATTTTCATGGAGTAATGAAACACTACCTATATACTGATGGCAATATCAGCCAATATGATACAGAGTGCCACTCTCTGTTTATATTTCAGCGTATGCGCACCAAAGGCCACACTTTGTTGCATACTGACAAGTATATAGATATAGTAAACCGCACCTCTATAGAACTCTTTGGAACAAAAACGACAATCTCCTCAAAAGAGTTGGAGAATTGTTGCAAGACCCTACTACTTAGAGGAAACTACTCTCCAAAAGCAACCCATATAGTAGAGCTGAGAATTTACGAAAACTCCAAATTCTCACTCCAAGTTGTCGAAACTTCGCTCTATGAAGGTTTTCAACTACGCGTTATCCGCCCAAAAGCTATCACAACCCTACTCTCTGGCGATATTTTCAAATTTCCCACCTCTGCGCTATCTGCCACAAATGAAACACTGCGAAAAGTGGCCTCAAGAAAAGAGGGCGTAGCCCTGTGTGTCGATAATGATGGTAATATTACAAATATCGACGGAGCAAACCCCGTAGCCGTGTTCGGCAGACGAGTTGTACTCTCCAATAATATCGAGAGCGTGGAGACAAATATGGTAATAGAGGCCCTGAAGCGTCTGCGCAGCGAAGACTTCTCTGTTGAAAATATAAATATTGACACCCTCACATCTGCCGACGAAGTGTTCTTTGCCGATAGCCGTGGCATAACATCTGTATCAGAATTTAACGGCAGATTCTACTCCGACGCCCTCGCATACGCCGTAACAAAAAACATAAAAGAGTAACAACTACAGCCTAAGTACCGCCGCTTTTTGAAAAAAGCGGCACCAAAAACTTTCAGCAAAAACTCCG
>JAFWBN010000058.1 GCA_017507075.1 Alistipes sp.
AGGAAGTCTGAATATCCGTAAAACGTTCATAGTGTCCTAAGTCAAGGTCAGTTTCACATCCATCTGCCGTCACATAACATTCGCCATGCTCGTTCGGATTCAGTGTACAACTTTCCCTGCAGAGGAGCAGGTTGCAATGGAGCAGTATTACCTTGACTCTATTCAGAACAAGGTAGTGTACAACATTGGTCTTGCACAGTTTACCTACAAGCAGTGTAAGGAGAAGGAGATTAACTTGGGTCTTGACCTTAAGGGTGGTATGAATGTCATGCTTGAGATTCAGGTTGAGGATGTAGTAAAGTCTCTTGCAGGCGACAGCAAGAATGACCCAGCATTTATCGCAGCTATCGAGAAGGCTGGAGTTGCACTTAAAGAGGGTACAGGTGATTATATCGGCACCTTCGCTGAGGCTTACTCAGAGGCTACCAACGGTGGTAAGCTTGTTGACATTTTCCTTAGCCCAGATCGTAAGGATATCAAGCCAGGTATGAGCGATGATGAGGTTGTAAAGATTCTTCGTCAGGAGACTGATGATGCAATCTCTGCATCTTTCAACATTATCCGCAGCCGTATTGACCACTTTGGCGTTATGCAGCCAAATATCCAGCGTCTTCCAAACTCAAACCGTATCTTGGTTGAGCTTCCAGGTGTAAAGGAGCCTGAGCGTGTTCGTAAGCTCCTTCAGGGTACAGCTTCTTTGGAGTTCTGGACAACATATAACGGCACAGACCTTCTTCAGTCATTGCTTTCAGCTGACCAGGTTGTAAGAAAACTTCAGACAGAGCAGGTTGTTTCAACTCCGGCAGAGGAGCAGACTCTTGCAGCTGAGGTTGCAGCAAATAATGAGGAGGGTGTTTCTTCAAGCCGTTTCTCAAGAGAGCAGAATCCACTTCTTGCACTTCTCAGCCCAGACTATGCAGGTGGTGCAGTTCTCGGTGCAGCTGTTGCAGCAGATGTTGCTACAATCAACAAGTATCTTGCACTTCCAGAGGTTCGCGACTGCTTCCCTTCAGATGTAGCCTTCAAGTGGGCTATCAAGGGAGACCCTATGGCAGATGGTCGTCTCTTCCTCTATGCAATTAAGGTTGAGAGAGCTGATGGTAAGGCTCCACTTGATGGTAGCGTAATCTCTGACGCTCGTGCAACTTACTCACAGACCGGTTCTGATGCTGAGGTATCTATGGCAATGAACTCTAACGGTATTACTGAGTGGGCTCAGCTTACAGCAGACAATATCGGCAAGTGCGTAGCTATCGTTCTTGATGGTTATGTATATTCAGCACCTGTTGTTCGTCAGAAGATTGAGGGTGGTAACTCTTCTATCTCAGGAAACTTCACAATTCAGGAGGCTCAGGACCTTGCAAATGTTCTTAAGTCAGGTAAAGTTCCAGCTCCTGCACGCATTATTCAGGATACTGTTGTAGGTCCATCACTCGGTCAGGAGTCTATCAACTCAGGTTTGATGTCGTTTGTTATCGCGTTTATCCTCGTACTGCTCTATATGGGTCTGTTCTATAAGACCGCAGGTTGGATGGCAGCGGTTGCTCTTGTAACCAATGTATTCCTGCTTATGGGTGTGCTTGTATCATTTGGTGCAGTGCTTACACTCCCAGGTATCGCAGGTATCGTGCTTACTATGGGTATGGCGGTTGACTCCAATGTGATTATCTTCGAGCGTATCAAGGAGGAGCTTCGTAGCGGTAAGGGTATCTCTGCCGCAATTAAGGATGGTTTCTCAAACGCATACTCAGCAATTATTGACGGTAACCTTACAACAATCATTACCGGTATTGTTCTATATATCTTCGGTAATGGTCCTGTACAGGGCTTTGCAACAACCCTTATCATCGGTATTATCACTTCACTCTTCTGCTCAATCTTCATTACTCGTATGCTTATCGAGTGGATTGTAGCAAAGCGTGGCAATGTATCTTTCTCACGCAGTTGGTCTGAGAATTGGCTCACAAACTTCAAGTTTGATTTTATCGGCAAGCGTAAGATGTCTTACATCATCTCTAGCGTTATAATCCTTGTATCTGTAGTATCACTCTTTATTCAGGGTCTGAACCTTGGTGTTGAGTTTACGGGTGGTCGTACATTTGTTGTACGCTTTGATAAGGATGTAACAGCAGAGCAGGTTCGCGCACAGCTTACTGAGGCATTTGCTGATGCTGAGGATGCTGCAAACGCATCTTTCGAGGTTAAGCAGTATGGCGATAAGAATCAGATGCGAATCGTTACTCAGTATAAGCACGATGATACATCTGAGGCTACAACTGAGGAGGTTGAGATTTTGATTTACAACGCTCTCAAGCCTCTCTATGGTTACGATATTACCCTCGATGGCTTTAAGAATACTCAGGAGGATGTTAATGGTATCGTATCTGCAGATAAGATTGGTCCTGCAATTGCAAAAGATATGACTACCGGAGCATCATTTGCAATTCTCTTCTCTCTTATCGCAATCGGTCTCTATATCACCATGCGATTCAAGAAGTGGCAGTGGGCTACCGGTGCAACTGCAGCCCTTGTACACGATACATTTATTGTAATCGGTCTATTCTCACTCTGCTATGCATTTATGCCGTTCAACCTTGAGATTGACCAGGCATTTATCGCAGCAATCTTGACAATTATCGGTTACTCTATCAACGATACAGTGGTTATCTTTGACCGTATCCGTGAGTACAATGTGCTTTATCCAAAGCGCAATGTGCGCGATAATATTAACAACGCGCTCTGCTCAACACTCGCTCGTACCCTCAATACATCAGGTACAACACTTGTAACACTGCTCGCAATCTTCGTATTCGGTGGTGCTACAATCCGCGGCTTTGTATTCGCATTGCTCGTAGGTGTTGTTGTAGGTACATACTCTTCACTCTTTATCGCAACGCCGCTTGCATACGATATGTTGCCGGCTAAGGAGAAGAAGTAGAGTAGTTTATGTGAATGTATCTTAATTTGTCATCATAGCGGCACATTTCCTGCCGCTGTCTCATCTTCGGCAAAGGGCAGTACAAAAAGTACAGCCCTTCGCCTCAGATTTCAACGAGCGTTGTAAATGCCGCACTCTGACGACAAATTGGGAGCTTTGATTTGGCGGAGGTTGAGCGCAAATTTAGTAAGGAGTTTAAGGAGAATAGGGAGGTTAGAGATATTAGGGAGCGCAAATAGGACAAACTAAGTTTCGCAGTTTTCGGATTTAGGGAACGCCACTGCAGGTGGTGCGATAGAAAATAGAGCCTACACTCAAGCTCGCTTGAAAGTGTAAGGCTCTATTTTATAGCGTAATAGCCGCAAGGCTATCCTAAATCCGCAACACACAAGAGAAACGCAGTTTCTCCGAAAGCTTTTTGCACGCCCTGCTTTTTCTCGAAAAAGCGGGCAGTTCTTAGGCTGCAATAAGGGTTCTACAGAATATTGCTTACGATTGTTAGGACAACTTGTACAAGTATAAACAACAAGATTGCTTTTGTACCCTTTACATTGCAGCTTACGGCAAAGGCGTTATAATTCCATATATAATATAGTATCAGCGCAAATGTAGTCCAGATACCATAAGCAATCATCGAAATCATCGCTTTTGTTGCAGGCTCAGTACCACTTTGCAGTGATGATAGCAGCACTGTTGTAGAGTCTTGCACTGCAGGCAGTAGCATTGGAGCAATTATCATCAGCAGAATAATCTGAGCAAAAGCCGTAGTGCCAAGTATATCTATAATACGAATTTTAGACTTTGTAATAGCTAAACCACTTAAATATAGCAACATAGCAGGTGCTAACCACCATAAACATTGTACAGCGAAGACTTTCAGCAGAGAGGCATCCGCATAACCAATATGCAAGAAACTATCTTGAATCATCCCACCACTATATAACATTAGCGATGAGGCTATAATGCAAACTATGCCTATTGCAAGGGCTTTGCCTCCTGCGATGTAACGAAAAGGATTAAATACTCTGTTCATTGTTCTCAAGTTTTTTAATGTTGTCAATTATCGAGTCAAGAATATTGCGGACAGTAGGGTAGCTAAGACCCATATCGGCGGCCATCTGCTTGAGCGAGCCACTGCAACGGATAAACGCCAACACAAACTGCTGCTCCTCCGCCGTAAGGCGCAACAGAGGATGTACCTCAAACTCTCCACTAACTGTGGTCTCACACTCCGAGCAGTGCAGACTCTCTACCCTCAACACTCCGCCACACGACGGACACACGGTAGGAAATACTTTCTTTGCCATAATCTTCAACTCTTATTCAACAAAGTTAAAGACAATTTTAATAAAATGCAAATAAATTGCAAAAAAATGGGAGGCACTAACCTCCCATTAGTAATATTCTCCTTGAATTAGTTTATTCTTGGAAGTTATATGGTACTAAATATGATTTATACAAAGACCAATTGTCCTGACTAGAACCGATTGTTTGGTTTGTGTATTGATAATATATAGCAAAAGACCTCGCGGGAATATATATTACAAAATCTTCCTCATGTAATAAATCGAAAGGGCCAAAGTAAGTAAGTCCTCCCTCGTAGTCGTAGTCGTAGTCTCTGTAACATTCTAACGAAGGAGGGGTTAGTGCTTTACAATACACATATTGTAATTTAGAACATCCGTAAAATGCATCCTTTCCAATCGCAGTAATACCATTGCCAATTGTTACACTTGTTAGCGAGTCGCAACTACAGAATGCGGACGCTCTAATTCGAGTAACGCTATCAGGGATGGTTATACTTGTCAACGAGTTGCAATTATAGAATGCATGATCTCCAATCTCAGTAACGCTATCAGGGATGGTTATACTTGTCAGCGAGGTACAATCACTGAATGCATAATCTCCAATTGATGTAACACTATTGCCGATAGTTACACTTGTCAGCGATGGGCAACTAGAGAATGCCCTACTTCTAATTGAAGTAACACTATCAGGGATGGTTACACTTTTTATTGATTTACAATTATCGAATGCAAATGGCTCAATCGAAGTAACATTGTTGGGAATTACCAAATCTTCTACAAGTGTTTCATTTAAATATAAGTGAGCACCGTTACAAAGGGGGTTAGCTTGCGCATAATAATTATAATAATCAAAGCGTATTCTACACCATGCAGACAAATCAGAGATATGAACACTATCCAGAGAGTTGCAATCATAGAATGCTCTACTTCCAATCCAAGTAACGCTATCAGGGATGGTTATACTTGTTAGCGATGAGCAATCATAGAATGCACTACTTCCAATCGTAGTAACACTATCAGGGATGGTTACACTTGTCAGTTTCCTGCATTCATAGAATGCACTACTTCCAATTGAAGTAACGCCATCAGGGATGGTTATACTTGTCAGCGAGTCGCAATCTTTAAAAGCTTCAGCTCCAATCTTGGTTACATTATCATCGAAAGTAAGTATTCCCTTTCCATTTTTGTAGGTATTAGAGGTAAGTATTGCACCAAATGTTGTTACATCTGTAGTGTTGGGGAACAGTTTGCTATCATCATTGGTGGTATACCATATTTGATTCTTAGGTATAGATGATAGGATGTCGTCTTCAAGTTCTTCATCGGATACCTCTTTGGCTGTCATTGGTACATATTCGCTCGTTATTGAATTATTACCATCAGATATTACAAGTGCAGCACTTGCCTCCTGCGTTCCAGCAAAAAATTCCGTTGAAAGGTTTGAACAAGATGCTATAATTGAAACAACGCCTGTTATTGTATCAACTTCGCATTTTACTATTTGTAGTTCCATAAACGACACCACGCGAGTTTGGGTATATACAGCCTCAACTTTCAGCACCTCTTTCCAAACCTTCTCCAACTCTGCAACACACTCCTTTGGAGAAAACTTAAAATCAAGGGTTACTTGGCTTACTCCACCATTATACTTCACCGTTGCCTTACCATCAGAGTAGGTTGGGATATACGACACAGACTGAATACGAGCAAGGAGATTTGCAATGTCGGCAGTATTCTTATCCACTTGAACCTGCAATTCTGCAATCTTTGCATTTACAGTTGCAACCTCTTTAGAAATACGTTGATTGACCGATGTAATCTCATTTGCAATTTTGGTGTTAATTACACCATTGTTGGTGCTTATTGCCTCTTCAATTGCCTTCTTATATGCAGCTGTAATTTCGGTAGTTGTTGTTTCAAGTTGCGATTTGAGTTTATTTAACTCTTTTAGTAATGCTGCATCGCCATCGGTAATTGTCGTCTGTAATGCTAAAATTTTAGCATCAACCTGAGCAATCGTATAGTAGTTCGCTAACTGTTCACCTACCCACTGCTTCATAGAGGATTCAAGCGCAGATATAGCACTCTGAATCGCTACGGTGTAAGCTGCCGTAATCTCCTCTTTGGCGGTTGAGATAGCAGATGTGTAAGAGTTTGTAATTTCGGTTACTACATCAGCAAGTTCGCTCTGCAGACCTTTTACTGCTGACGCAATGTCGGTAGCAATCTTGGCGTTGAGTCGTGTTTCAAGTTCGGAGATAGACTTGTTGAGGTTTTCTATCTGTGTCTTGATTGTAGCAATCTCAGCACACACAGCATTGTATTGTTCAAGGGTTGAGAATGTAGCTGTTGCCCAATCTTCGGTGTTTTTAAGTTCATTATCAACATAGCTCTTGAGGTCTGCAATCTTTTGTTCTATCTCTACATCTTTTGCTTGAAGGATTGCAATTGTAGAGCTAATCTGAGCTAGTTCATTGTTCATCTCAGTACGGAGTGCCTCCAATTGTGCTAGTACTTCCGCCTTTGCTGTGGAAATCTCGCTTTGTAATGTAACGTTTATCTCGTCAATCTTAACGTTGGTAGCATCAATAGACTTCTGCAACTCGGCAGCAGTACCCTGTAAAGCGGTGATGTAGTTTTTGAGTTCTACATCTGCCTCCTCCAAATCTACAATGGAGGTGTTGATTTTGGCAATTTGCTCGTTGATAGTTGGAATGGTGGTGTTTTCCAACTCCGTCACACGATTGTCAAGCGATTCTAATGTCTCGTTAATCTTTTTACAACTTGGCAATATCATTGCCACGACTGCAATCAATAAAAATAGTTTTTTCATAATAGTAGATTTAATAATGAAATACTTCAAATTCTAATAATGTTTTTTCTATTGTTTCATTCCCTACTCCCTTTATATTTTTAGCCAATTTTTTAAGATAATTTAACCGCTCAGTCATTGTGGTAATCTGCTTAATACGGTCGCAATTATTGCTAACGGTAATAATCCATTGATTGATAGCATCTGCACGAACACCTCTTGGCATTTTGCATAAATTAGATTTTCTACCGTAGCAACTCCTGTGCGGTGGGTTATATAAAAAGAAAGTGTGGAGTTGATTTTCGTTTATTAAGTAGAAGGTTGTGGTAAGACCTAAGCAAAAACAAACGATACAATGCCCCACACTTGGATAGTATGGGGATAGATACGCAAAATGCGTACAGCCACATAGCTATACAAGAAATGAGTGCTGTTCGTATATCCTTTTGCTTTTGAAAACTACCACATTTTCTACTTAGGACAGCGAAAACACTTTCAATATGTCTGTAATCAGATGATTACACTACAAAATTAAGAATATTTTCTGAAACGAACAACACTCGGTGGAGCATTGTTCGGTAATAATAAAAAATATCCGTAGCTTAGGCTACGGATACTCTTTTTATTCTATTGGCGTTGGGTTTAGTTCACTTCCACCCAGTTTTTGTCTTTGTACTGGTATTTTAGTGTGCCGTTTTGCCAGATGCCGTAGAGAAGAGTGTCTTTGGTGTCGGTGGAGGTAATCTCTACGCCGAAGCCGTGACGAGTGCCAGAGCAGTGCAGACTCTCTACCCTCAACACTCCGCCACATGATGGACATATAGTCGGAAATCTTCTCTTTACCATACCTATAGACTGTTTTTACTACTTATTATATACTGCTTGTTAGCTGTGCGTATAAGATGCAGATTCTCTCTGTCTCCACTAAACATACTATACCGGCCAATCTCTCTGTTATAAAATATCCCATACCAACCTAAAAATCCACCACTGCCAAAGAGTCGAATAGAACTACTAATAGCTTGCCTATCAATTGGTATTATCTCTTTAACCTCAGACCGTAGTATCTTTGTTTTACCTATGGGATGGCGAATTATAATCTGCTTACTATCAACCTTGAGATAAAGCGGCATGTTGAATAACACCCATATCATCACAAAACCTATTATGGCATATAAAATTATGCCAGCAACAATCCCCGCACTCCAAATGTCTATCATCGCGTAAAGCAATATTCCACATACGATGCCGCTTGTAAATTTTACACCATTACTTAATCTAAATCGCTCCATGATTAAAAAATATTTATTGTTTGTTTTACAAAGTTAAGTATAATTTTAATAAAATGCAAATTAGACACTTGCCTTTCTAAGCACAAGTGGGTGGTACTTAAGATGTGTGTTAAAATCCTTTTCGTCCAAACAAAGCGAAGGATGGCTCTTTTGTGCCATATTTTATTGTTATACTTTTGCAGTGTGAAATTTAACAGATAAAATTTATGGCAAAGAGTATTAAGAAGGGAGTTGTTAAGGCTTATGTTGGCATTGAGAATGCGGTAGTAGGAGGTTACAAGGCTGTAGAGAGCAGAACGGTTGAGAGTTACAAGTCTGTAGAGGATGCTTTTGTAAATGGTTATAAGGCTATTGAGAGTAAGGCTGTGAATCTTGGCAAGAGTCTTATAGAGGAGTATGATAGGCAGAAGGGTGATAAATAGTTGTCTATAATTTTTATAAACAAACGCACCGAGGAACTTCCTCGGTGCGTTTATCATTTCAAGATACTTTTATACCAGACCACTAAAGCCCATAAATGCCATAGCCAGCAGTGCTGCTGTTATAAGGGCGATAGGCACGCCTTCAAAGGCCTTTGGCACCTCTTCGAACTCAAGTCTTTCGCGCATACCTGCAAAGAGTACAAGTGCTACGGCGAAACCTAATGCGGTAGAGGTACTATATACAAGACCCTCAAGCAATCCGTACTCTTTTTGTACCATAAGCAGTGCAACTCCAAGTACGGCACAGTTGGTAGTGATAAGCGGTAGGAAGATACCTAAAGCCTGATAGAGTGCAGGAGATACCTTTTTAAGTACAATCTCTACCATCTGTACAAGGGCCGCGATAACAAGGATAAATACAATAGTCTGCATAAACTCTATGCCCAAAGGTGCGAGGATATACTCCTCAATAAGCCACACCACAACAGACGATAAAGCCATTACAAAGGTTACAGCTGCGCCCATGCCGAGCGAAGTCTCAACCTTACTCGAAACGCCCAAGAAAGGACATATACCGAGGAACTGTGCCAGGACAACATTGTTGACAAATATTGCGCCTATTATAATTGCAAAATACTCCATTATTTCTTCAGATATTTGTTAAACAACACCATAAGGAATCCAAGCACAAGGAAAGCTCCAGGGGCAAGGACGAATACCAGCGGCATATAGTCTGCAATACCCAAGCTCAGACCAAATACAGAGCCGCTACCCAGAATCTCGCGTACGCAACCGATAGTTGTGAGAGATAGGGTAAATCCAAGACCTATACCCACTCCGTCAAGAGCGGAGTCTATAACGCCATTTTTAGATGCAAAGGCCTCTGCTCTACCCAGAATAATACAGTTTACAACGATAAGAGGAATAAACACTCCGAGAGCCGAGTATAGCGATGGCACAAATGCCTGCATAAGCATATCGACAACCGTTACAAAGGATGCAATAACCACGATAAAGGCAGGAATACGCACCTTATCAGGAATAAGATTCTTAATCATTGCAATAAACATATTGGATAGAATAAGCACCGCCATAGTGGCAACACCCATACCAAGTCCGTTTATAGCACTTGTTGTTGTACCCAGAGTAGGGCACATACCCAGAACCAACACAAAAGTCGGATTCTCCTTGATAATTCCCTTAAGAATAAGAGATAGTTTATTGTTACTCATTGTATCCTCCTTTCTCTGCCTGTTTTGATGCACCTGTAGCAACATCGCCTGCTACACTTTGAGCACCGCTGGCAACCTTAAATGCCTCATAAGCTATTGCAACAGCCTCAGCATAAGCTCTGGATGATATTGTTGCAGCTGTAAGTGCATCAATATCGCCACCATCTTTCTTGACAGTCATATTTATCTGTGAGACATTCTTATCTTTGAACGATGTCAAGAGCGGATTGCCTTCATCAGTCATTTTTGTTCCTAATCCAGGAGTCTCTTTCTGCTCTAATACATTGATATTCAGAATTGTACCCTCTGTATCAAAGCCAACCATCAAGCGAATAGTTCCACCAAAACCATTTTTAGACATACTCTCAACAGCATAACCTACCGTCTTGTCTGCCACTGTTGCAGTATGTGCTACAATTGGCAGAGTGGCAACCTCAATGGTCTGAGATGTTGTCTGCTCATACTTAGGCAATACCTGCATGAGTGCCTGATTTACAGCAGCAACCTTAGCCTGCTCAATAGGCTCTTTGGTAATCAGATATACACCACCAACGGCTGCTGATGATATAAGGGTGATGGTAAAGAGTACCAAAACCATATTTTTCAATGAACTCTCCATAGTTACCCCCCCCCTTATTTCGCGCCGAAACGCTTTGGTTTGACATACTTGTTGATAAGAGGCACGGTGCTATTCATGATAAGAATAGCGAAGGACATACCCTCTGGATATGCACCCCACAGACGGATACACATTGTAATTGCACCAATACCGATACCGTAAATAATCATGCCCTTTGGTGTCATAGGCGAGGTTACATAGTCTGTAGCCATAAATACAGCACCAAGTATAGCACCTCCTGCAAGCAGATGGAAGATAGGGAAGAGAATATGCATAGAAGGCTCCTCAAATCTTACGCCTGCAAAGATTGTTGCAAATAGTGCCATAGTGGCCAATATTGCCACCGGAATATGCCAAGTGATAACCTTGCGAATAAGCAGGTAGGCAAAGCCTAATAGCAGTGCCAGCGCGGAAATCTCTCCAAAAGAGCCGCCCATAGCACCTGTAAACATGCCTGCTACATCAAACTCTGCAAAATTTACCAATCCTGCCTTTGCTGCACCGAGAGGTGTTGCACCTGAATAGACATCAGCAAAACCCTCAAGAGTCGGCTTTGGGAAGGATGTCATCTGTACAGGATAGGCAATAAGCAGAAATACACGAGCGGCAAGTGCAGGGTTAAATAAGTTCTTACCAAGACCGCCGAAAGGCATCTTTGCCACGCCAATAGCAACCACAGCACCTACAACTACAATCCAAAGCGGAATATTTGCAGGTAGGTTCATTGCAAGCAATAGACCTGTAACCACAGCCGAGAGGTTACAAATCGTTACAGGACCCTTTACAATGTACTTCTGTACCAAAAACTCAAGTAGAACGCAGCTGGCAATACTTACGGCTGTAATTGCAAGCACGCTCCAACCGAAAACTCTCACCGAAACCATCAGTGCAGGCAGTAGCGCAATTACCACATCACCCATAAGTCGGGTTGTAGAGTAGTCGCTATGCACATGAGGTGCGGGTGAAACAAAAAATCTGTTACTCATATCTCTCTGTTATTATTTCTTCATATTTCTTGCACGGATAATACCCATTACAGTCTGTTTGCCTAAGCGAACATAGTCAAGCAATGGAATATTTGCAGGGCAGGTAAACTGACAACAACCGCACTCAATACAGATTGTAATATCGTTTGCCTCCATAGCATCCCAAGCCTTTTTGCGTGCCTGCTTTGAGAGCAGATAAGGCTCAAGTCCCATAGGACAAGCCTCTACACACTTGGCACACTTGATACATGCGCTCTCGACACCTCGTTTTGTCTGGTCGCCAACCATAACTGTAATACCTGAGCAGCCTTTCATTACAGGCATTGCTATATTACTCAGCGCACGACCCATCATTGGTCCACCGTTGATAACTTTTATATCGCCATCTACAATAGCTCCACACTTTGCAAGCAGTGCCTCTACAGGTGTTCCAAAGCGAGTCAAAAGGTTCTTAGGTGTGGCAACCTTTGAGCCTGTAACTGTTACTACACGCTCAATAAGCGGCTTGTTCTTCTGCACAGCCTCATATACGGCAACAGTCGTAGAGGCATTGCATACCACAGCACCAACATCAATAGGTAGTGCAGGTGGCGCAGGAACCTGACGAGAGGTAACGGCAGCAATAAGCTGTTTCTCACCTCCCTGAGGATACTGAGTCTTGAGCATCTGTACCTTTATATCAGTTGCCTCTCCGAGAAGAGACTGCAAGTGTTTTACCGCATCGGGTTTGTTAGCCTCAATACCTATTACTGCTGTTGTAACACCGATAGCACGCATCAAAATTCTGGTACCTGCAATCAATTCCTCTCCACGCTCAAGCATTGTGCGATAGTCTGAGGTGAGATATGGCTCACACTCAACACCGTTGATGATGAGTATTTCAGCCCTCTTGCCCTCAGGAATAGAGAGTTTGACATGCGTTGGGAAGGTTGCACCACCCATACCAACAATACCGGCCTCTTTAATCTTCTCGATAATCTGCTTTGGCTCAAGGTTGCACTCTTCGATAATGGTGTTTGAACGGTCTATAGCCTCATCCCATATATCATCTTCGCGCTTGATTGTTATCATCATTTGACGAATACCCTGACCATTAGGCTGCAAATCTACAGCGGTAACAGTACCTGAAATAGGGGCGTGGATATTTGCCGACATAAAGCCTGTAGCTTCGGCTATCTTCTGGCCAACAACAACCTTGTCGCCTCTCTTTACAATGGCAGTTGCAGGCGCGCCTATATGCTGGCTGAGTGGAATATTGACCACATCAGGTAGCTCCATAGCCTCTATTGTGCTACCTTTGCTCCACTGTTTATTATCTGACGGATGTACTCCGCCTATAGGAAATGTCTTTGCCATACTACTTCTCCTCCTTTACTTCTTCTTTTTTAACAAGTGGAGCAAGTCCTATCATACGAATTGCTCCGGTAGGACACTCTGCAACACACTTGCGACATAGACGACACTTTGTGCTGTCGATAAATGCAAGGTTGTTCTCAACAGTTATAGCACCAAACTCGCAGACCTTCTCACACTTACGGCAACCAATACAGCCCGCTTTGCATGCCTTCATGGTTACTGCACCCTTGTCTTTTGATACGCAGGATACATATATCGCACGATTCTTAGGCCAACGCTTGCGAAGCTCGATAATGCCTTTAGGACAAGCACTTACGCACGCGCCACAAGCGGTACACTTGTCGGCATCAACCTCTGCAAGGCCTGTCTCTGGGTTGATGTGTATAGCATCAAAAGCACACGCTTCAACACAATCGCCATAACCCAAACAGCCGTAAGCACAGCCCGTCTGACCTGCATAGAGTGAAGAGGCAATAGCGCATGAAGTGGCTCCTGTATAGACATTTGTCTTAGGACGCTTCTCGCAACTACCGCCACAACGAACTGTTGCAGTCTGTGGCTCCTTTTTAGGGGCAACCTTGCCAAGATAGTCGGCAATTTTGCTCATACACTCATCGCCACCAACGGAGCAGTAGAGAGCCGAAATATCATCACTCTCAACAAGGGCAGTGGCAAGTCCTCGGCAGCCGGGGAATCCGCAACCGCCGCAATTTGCACCCGGAAGCATCTTTTCGGTCTGGTCGATGCGCGGGTCCTCTTCGACCTTAAACTTCTGCGCAACGAAGTAGAGGACAACTGCCGCCACAACGCCGATAATGCAGAGTGTAAGGATTGTGTAAATTAAAGTGTTCATTATATTACTGTTTTTCTATAGTTTTTCTATCGTAAAACTTACTTTTTTTGCAATTTTACCTCTGCGAAGGAACAGCACACCATAGTAAAGTGCTACGCATAGCAGTGAGATTCCAGCCGCTGCCCCCTCCGATACACAAAGCTGTACTGCGGTGGCAAGTGAGCCTACAAGAACTACAGCTGGGATAAGGTAGCATAGTGCTACAGCCATAAGACCCAACTGTGTGCGTGCGCCGACCATAACCTGCTCGCCTACGCTGTAGGATGCCGCATCGGGGGTGTTTACAAGGATGTTGCGAGTATTGCTCTGCACACCAAGTGAACAAGCACTACGCGAGGCACACGCAGCACACGCCTCTGTTGTCTCTACCGCTACGGTTACAGTGTCGCGGAAAACAGATAGCACCACTCCTTTATGTCTGATATTAGTCTCCATACTTGTTTACAAGAGGCATCAGACGCTCATGTCCGAAGGCACAAGCGGAGAGTCGAAGTACAGGAGGGAATTGATAGCGTTTCTTCTCGTTCTTCATTATCATTGCATGGATTTTCTCCACTACATCGCAGTCAAAACCTGCATTGATAATCTCCTCTCGATGCTGTCCCTGCTCAATCATACGCATCAAAATAGCATCTACAACCTCGTATGGAGGGAGAATATCGCTATCTTTTTGGTCCGGATGAAGCTCAGAGGATGGCTCTTTGGTCAGTATGTTTTCAGGAATTATATTGTCAAACTTACGGTTGATATATCTCGCAAGGTCGTACATCTCAGTCTTGTAGAGGTCGCCTGTAACACTGAAGGCACCTGCGGTATCTCCATAAAGGGTACAAAGACCAAGTGCATTTTCACTCTTGTTTGAGGAGTTAAGCAGTACATAACCCGTTTTGTTCTGTAGTGCCATAAGCATAACGGTACGGATACGAGCCTGAATATTCTCCTCAGTGGAGTCAAATTCACGACCACCGATAACAGGTTTTAGTGTCCCTACAAATGAGTTGTAAACCTCTGTGATTGGTAGTACACTGTATTCTATGCCAAGATTCTTCGATAACTCTGTTGCATCCTCTACAGAGTGGTCAGAGGAGAACTGAGACGGCATAAGCAGTCCGCGAACATTCTCTTTGCCAAGTGCATCTGTTGCAATACAAGCCACAATTGAAGAGTCTATACCGCCAGAAAGACCCACGCAAGCCTTTGTATAGCCGTTTTTGTGGAAATAGTCTCTAAGACCCATCACAGCAGCACGATAGTTAAAAGGAGTCCTGTCGTGGCTATATAGTGCATCTGGAAGAACGCATGGCTCATGCTCGACAGCGGTGTCATAAATAGCAAAATCCTCTGCAAAATCCTTCATCATCAGCGTCAGATTGCCTTTGCAATCCATAACGCCTGAAGTTCCGTCATAGACAATCTCTCCGGAACAGCCTACCTGATTGACAAATATCACATTTTTCGACTGTATGTAGGCTACATCGTGAATTGTCGAGTAGCGGCGTGAAAGTACGCCTTTACCATATCTGCGGGCGTTGATGTTGATGATTGTTTTGATGTTTCGAGGGAAATTTCTCTCTTTACGGAAGTCATCTCCCACAATTACAGCCATCTTCTCTCCGGCAATGGAAATTACCTCAAGACCTGTTCCTGAGCTGAGAAAACCCATTTCCCTGCGGGCTGTAATATTTTTCTTGGTTACACAGTGGCTGATTTTGCCATTTTGCATTACCACAGCGGCACTCATAGTGCCATCAATCGAGAGGATAGGGGAGCCTACAATGGCTGTAATAGAGTGGCAATGTGTTGCAATCTCTTCAAGAGCATCCTCACAAAGTTCAAGGAAAGTGGTTTTGCAAAGAAGATCAAATGCCGGTGTTCCGCTGACTGCCTGCTCGGCAAAGAGTACCAAATCGGCACCTTCGCACTTTGCACGCTCTACGGCAGCTATAATTTTTTTGGTGTTGCCGTTTATATCACCGATTGTGTAGTTCAATTGGGCAAGAGCTATCTTCATACCTTAGTTTTATATTAGATGTGCGCAAAGGTAAGAAAATAGTTGCAAAACTGCAACTATTTTCAAGACTATTGATAAGAGGGCGTGCTAAAGGTATAATATCTTGTAGCTCCATGGAGCAATATCTCCCCACATGTGTTCGTAGAGTGTTACCTTGTTTTCTGTCATTGCATCGGTGTACTCTCCGGCGTATATGCCCGTGTGGAAATCTCCAAAAATGGTGTATGGAGATAGGTTGGCTATAACAACAACTCTATCGCCCTCAACCTCTCTTACAAAGGTCATCAGACAGTCTGGAGCGTTATTGTCTATCTCGATAAAACTACCACCTCTGTCGGCAGATTGTAAAGCTCTGTGGCTGTGATATATAGCGCATAGTTTGCGATACAGTTCTGTATATCTGTTTTCGTCGAAATTTGGGATTGCATCCTTCTCGAAAAATGCAAAACTATGGTCGTATCCAACCTCTTGTCCGGTGTATATCAGAGGCATGGATTGAGGTAGCAAAAATGTGAGAGCAGTCATTGGCTCTAAAGCGTTTCCAAAACGGGTAAATTCGCTGCCACTCCATGAATTTTCATCGTGGTTGGAGGTAAAAGTCATCCTCATTGACCACTTCGGGAAACGCCTTAAATCTGTGTAAATTCTGTCGCGCAGAGCAAAAACTTTGGCCTTGTTTTGCGCAACATCGCACATCACATGGTGTAAATTCCATGAATAGCAAGCGTCAAAGGCATTTTGGAAGAGATTGTCCTCTTCTGCCTCGGCAAGTAGGAAAATATCGGGTTTTATCTGCTGCAAAGAGAATCTTACAACTTGCCAAAATTCGATAGGAGTAAGCATAGCCATATCGCAACGAAATCCGTCAATATTATGCTCGGTAATCCAGAATTTCATGGCCTCAATTTGCCCCTGCCAAACCTCTTTGTTTTGGTAGTTCAATTGTGCTGTATCGCTCCAATCCCACGGGATTTTTGCCTCTCCGTCATCATCACGCTCGTACCAATCTAATGGCTTGTTTGTCAGCCATTTATTGTCTCGCGATGTGTGGTTCGCTACCCAGTCAAGAATAACCTTTAGGCCTAAATTGTGGGCCGTCTCTACAAAGGTGTCAAACTCTGCCATGCTGCCAAATTCTTCGTTTACGGCGCAGTAATCTCTAATCGAGTAAAAAGAGCCTAAAGCACCCTTTCTGTTTTTGATTCCTATCGGAAAAACGGGCATCAGCCAAATAACATCGACTCCGAGGTTTTTGAGTCTTTCAAGATGCGCTGTGGCGGCCTTGAAAGTGCCCTCGGTTGTCATCTGGCGGATGTTCATCTCATATAGTACGGCATTATAGCTCCACTCTGGGTGTTTCATTGCTTTGCAGTGTTGGTTAATCGTGGGCAAAGATAGTAAAAGTTGCCGGAAAAGGGATAAAATCGATGTTTTTTATAAAAAAGAGTAAGATTTAGGCTGAAGTTAAGAATATTTTGCTATCTTTGCGCTTGATTCGGGTGTATGTATGCCCAGAGAGGTTTTAGTATTTATTTAGTATTTAATAAATTATAAACATACAAAACAATGAAATTATCAAAAATTTTCTGTCTTACCGTTGTGGCACTTGTCATGTGTGGCTGTTCTGCTATAGAGAGAACGGTCTATATGCAGGGTGTTCAAGACAATGCAGCTGTGGCAGTTGCTGCCGAGGAGCAGATTAGAATCAAACCGTTTGACCGAATTACAGTTGTGGTTTCAAGTAAGGATCCGGAACTTGCTGCTCCGTTTAATGTGATGACATCTTACAACTCACTGTCAAATAACCCAAGTGGCTATACTTCAGTTAGTAGCTCTCAGGGTCTTCAGGTGCGTACAGTTGACAAAGATGGTAAATTGTATATGCCTATCATTGGTGAGATACAGTGCGCAGGAAAGACTCGTACAGAACTTGCTAATGAGATTGCCAAGATGATTATAGATGGCGGATACATCAGCGATGCAGCTGTAAATATTCAGTTTGCCGACTTGAAGATTTATGTGATGGGCGAGGTTGCTCGTTCTGGTCAGTTTGATGTAACCCGCGACCAGCTAACAATCTTTCAGGCCCTTGCAATGGCGGGAGATATTACAATTTACGGAAATCGTTCTAATGTAACAGTTGTGCGTAAAAACAATGGAGAGACCAAGACTTATATCGTAAATCTCCTTAGCGATGACGCCTTTAAGTCTCCTGCATACTATCTTCAGCAGGGCGATGTAGTCTATGTTCAGCCTAAGAGACAGCGTGCTGCATCGGGAGAGATTAACCAGAACCGTAGTTTCTGGATTTCAATCGTAAGTACACTGATTTCAGCAGCTTCACTTGTTGTAACCATTACCAAAATTAAATAAATAGTATGGAACAATATCAGCAGAATAATGAGTCGGGCATGGTCTCGACAGACAATAGCTCAGTAAATGATGTTCAGACATTTGGTTTGGGCGAGATGATTGACATGGTACTACACAAGTGGTATTGGTTTGCAATCTCTGTATTTTTATTCCTTTGCGTTGGAGCATTGTATATCCTTTCAACCTCTCCAACATACCAGCGTCAGGCTACCATCATGGTAAAGGATAGCCGTAAGGGTAGTGGTGCTGCAGAGATGGCTGCATTTAGCGACCTTGCGGGTTTGTCAGCAAAGCGTAATGTGGATAATGAGTTGTTTGTTATCCAGGCTCGTCGATTGATGATAGAGGTTGTTGAGCGTTTGGGTCTTACAACAGGATATACAACTCGTCAGGGACTGAGAACTGTTGACCTTTATCGTCGCTCTCCAATTGATGTTGAGTTTATCAACGATAGTGGTACAGAGCGTTGCGCGTTTGATGTAACTCTTGGTGCAAATGAGGTTGTAATCAGCGAGTTTGTTCGTCCTGAGATTCCTGGCATAGATACAAGTAGCGACGAAGATTTCACCGTTACAGCACCTTATGGCGCAGCAATTCAGACTCCATCCGGAGAGATTGTTGTTAAAAAATCGCTCTACATGGAGGATCAGTATGTTGGTAAGACAATCCGTGTCTCTAAGAATACTAAGGAGCTTGTTGCTACATACTACCGTAATCAGATGAAGTCGGCTGTTGCCAATAAGATGTCATCTATCATCACAATTTCACTTAACGACCATGTAGCAAAGCGTGCTGAGGATATTATCAATACCCTTATCAATGTATATAACGAGGATGCGGTAAATGATAAGCAGCAGATTGCAGCAGCAACAGCTGATTTTATTGATGTTCGTCTTGCTATTATATCAAAGGAGTTGGGTAGCGTTGATAGCGAGATTAAGACCTTCAAGACTCGAAACAGCATGGTTGATATCCAGGTTGAGACAGAGAAGAATCTGGCACAGTCAACAAAACTGCAGTCAGAGGTTCTTAGCACAGAGAGCCAGCTTGAGATGTCTAAGTTTATCAAGGATTATCTCAACGACCCTCAGAAGGAGTATAGCCTTATCCCTGCAACAGGTTTTGGTAACAATACAAGCGGTGCTGCATCTACACTTGCAACACAGATTGCAAATTATAACGACCTTATTTTGCGTCGTGAGAAGCTCTTGCAGAATAGTTCTCCAAGCAACCCTGTTATCCAGCAGCTCAACTCGAATCGTGTAGCTATGAAGAATGCGATTCTTGCAGCTCTTGATTCAAATATCGCAACACTCGATATTCAGTTGAAGAATCTGCGTCGTGAGCATAGCAAGACTGAGGCAAGAATCAATAGCGTGCCTATTCAGGAGCAGGAGTACCTTACAATTGCTCGTCAGCAGAAGATTAAGGAGGAACTCTACCTTTATCTGCTCAGCAAGCGTGAGGAGAACGCAATATCACTCGCTGTAACAGAGGATACAGCCCGTATTATTGACTCTGCATTTGGTCCTATTCGCCCAATTGCACCTCGCAAGAGTTTCATACTTCTTGTAATGTTGATTTTGGGTTGTGGCGTACCATTTGCAATCCTCTACATCCGAGAGATGCTCGATACTACAATCCGTAGCCGTAAGGATATTGAGAAGGCTACAAATGTCCCTTATCTTGGTGATGTACCTATCATGACAGGTGGAGGAAGTAAGGATAAGCGAGGTGTTGCAGTTCGTGAAAATGGTCGAGACAATATCTCTGAGGCATTCCGTATTATTCGTACAAATCTGGGATTTATGAATGCTTCGGGAGAGCATCAGGTTATCCTTGTAACATCATCTAATGAGCATGCAGGTAAGACATTTATATCTACCAACCTTGCTATGACATACGCCTTCTCAGGTAATAAGGTATTGCTTATGGACCTTGACCTGCGTCGTCGTACTTTGAGTAAGCATCTGGGTCAGCGTAATAATGCAAATGGTGTCTCTCGTTTTATGAGCGATAAGAGTTGTACTATCAACGAGATTGTCTCTAAGAGCGATTTGCACGATAATATCAGCTGTATTTACGCAGGTCTTCAGCCACCAAACCCAGCTGAGCAGCTGCTCTCATCTCGTCTTGATGAGCTTATGGAGGAGTGCCGTAAACACTTTGATTATATCATCATCGACTCAGTTCCGGCTCTTGTTATCGCAGATGCCCTTATCGCAAGCCGTGTTGCCGATGTAAGTATATATGTAGTTCGTGAGGGTCTGCTTGATCGCCGACAGTTGCCAGATATTGATAACCTTTATCGTCAGAATAAGCTCCGCAATATGTGTATCATCCTCAATGGTGCATCAGAGCGTAGCCATCGTTACGGATATGG
>JAFWBN010000059.1 GCA_017507075.1 Alistipes sp.
CTGCACACAGGGGCTCACTTTATCCTCGGACTGCCAGGACAGAGCGATAACGAACTTATCGAGCAGACAGATAAAATCAACGCTCTACCTCTTACAACAGTAAAATTTCATCAACTTCAGATATTCCGTGGTACAAAAATGGCAGAGCAGTATGACAGCAATCCAGAACAATTCCGTTTTTGGAGCATTGATGAGTATATAGAGCTATTCTCGGAGATTCTTTGCCGTCTGCGACCCGACCTTGTAGTAGAGCGTTTTGCCAGCGAAGCTCCCCCGCGCTATCACTACGGCAGAAATTGGGGTTTGGTGCGAAATGAGACACTGTGGAGCATGCTTGAGAAAAGATTATGCGAAAAAAATATATATCAAGGCGAAAAATTCTTAACTTTGCACTCTCAAAAAGGTTAATTGATTATGCAAATCGGTAAAACAACGCTATTTACTACCGCAAAGGAGTATTTTATCATGACATTGGGCATGTTCTGTTATGCCTTCGGCTGGATTGGATGTATTCTCCCTGCAAAAAGTGTGGGTGGTGGTGCATCGGGCCTTTCTCTGCTTATCTACTACTTCACAGGCGAGACTATCTCTATTGGTGTTATGGTGTTTATAATCAATGCCATACTACTGCTTATAGCGGGATTTATCATTGGTTGGAAGTTCGGTATAAAGACCATCTTCTGTATCACAATGCTCTCTTTTGCAATGTCAACCATGCAGGAGCTTTTTACACTACCTGATGGTTCTATTATGGATATTTTCCAACTTGATAACCGCTTACTCTCTGCGATTCTTGGAGGTATATTATCAGGTGTAGGTGTCTCTCTTAGCTTCTCTCAAGGAGGTTCTACCGGCGGAGTTGATATTGTTGCAATGATTATAAATAAGTATCGTACAATATCTTACGGCAAGATTGTCCGCTCCATAGACTCCGTTATCATCTCCTCTGCCCTACTGCTACCAGCTTCAGCAGATATTGGAATCGACGGAGTTATCTATGGTTTTGTTATGACCGCCGTATTAGGCTATACTGTCGATATGCTGATGACAGGTAATCAACAGTCAAACCAGATAATGATAGTCTGCCAAGACTACAAAGCTATGGCAGATGCTATGAATAATATCGCCCATCGTGGCGCAACAGTCCTTGATGCAAAGGGTTGGTACACCAAAAACCAACATAATATAGTGATGGTTGTCTGCCGTAAACGCGACACCTCCTATATCCTCAAAATCGCACAATCTGTTGACCCCAATGCCTTTATCACCGTAGGCTCAGTTATGGGCGTTTATGGCCGAGGCTTTGATGCACTCAACAAAATCTAACACCTTTTTACCAGACGCATAAAACGAGATTGTAAAAAATAGTTGCAAAAACTCTTGTATATTCCAAATTTTTACTACCTTTGCACCTGCAAAAAGCATCAGCCCGGATGGCGGAATCGGTAGACGCGCTGGTCTCAAACACCAGTAGGTTCACCCCTGTGCCGGTTCGACCCCGGCTCCGGGTACTGAAAAGAGAAGTTCGAATAGGACTTCTCTTTTTTTTGTACCCAGAGCCGAGGTCAGACGCTTCGGTGGCAGTGTGGCAGAGGTGTCTGTGTGATATGCCAAGAAACGCAAAAAGAGAAGCTCTCACGGAACTTCTCTTTTTGTGCCCAGAATAGGACTCGAACCTACACGTCTCTCAACACTCGCACCTGAAACGAGCGCGTCTACCATTTCGCCATCTGGGCTTTGCAGGTGCAAAGGTAGAAATTATTTTTTGATTTACAAGGGTTTAATTCAAAAAATCGTTTTTAGCATTATCTGGGCAACTTTAGGGTTGCGGTTTTTATCTTTTGCACCTTTTTTTATATATTTGCGCCCTAAAAGGTTAGTTAACTCAAACAGATTCTTTTATGAAACCGCATTTTTCTATTGATTTTCGTCCAAAACTCTTCTCTACACTGAAGAGTTATGACAAGTCGCAATTTTCAAAGGACTTTATGGCCGGCATTATTGTCGGTGTGGTTGCAATTCCTCTTGCTATTGCTTTCGGTATTGCATCAGGAGTCGGTCCCACAGAGGGTCTTGTAACTGCTATTATTGCAGGATTTATAATCTCTGTTTTTGGTGGCTCGAAGGTGCAGATTGGTGGCCCAACAGGTGCTTTTATTGTAATAATCTATGGTATTATACAGCAGTTTGGTGTCGGAGGTCTTGCCATTGCAACCATTATGGCAGGTATAATTCTGGTACTGATGGGTATTTTTCGTTTAGGTAGTGTAATTAAGTTTATGCCATACCCTATTATTGTTGGTTTTACAGGTGGTATTGCAATAACAATATTCTCTACTCAGATGAACGATCTTTTTGGTTTGGGTATTACGGATGTACCTGCAAACTTTATAGACAAGTGGGTGTGTTACTTCCATAATATCGGCAATATAAATTGGTGGGCTTTTGCTGTTGGAATACTGAGTATTCTGATTATTATATACACCCCAAAATTCTCAAAAAAGATTCCAGGTTCACTGCTTGCCATTGTAGTAATGACACTTATTTGCTGGTTGCTTGAGAGATTTGCCGGAGTAACATCTATTACAACTATCGGCGATTTGTATCAGCTGCCTAAGGGTATTCCTGCATGGAGTGTTCCTACACTTCCTGAGGGCGAGACACTATTCTCTACCATGCAATCATTGCTTCCTGTTGCATTTACTATTGCTATGCTTGGAGCAATAGAGTCGCTACTCTCAGCTATGGTTGCAGATGGTGTTATCGGCGACAGGCACAACTCAAATACCGAGCTTATAGGTCAGGGTCTTGCAAATATTGTCGTTCCGTTCTTTGGTGGTATTCCTGCCACAGGAGCTATTGCCCGCACAATGGCAAATATCAACAATGGTGGTCGCACCCCTATCGCAGGAGTCATTCACACGGCTGTATTGCTGCTCGTTTTGTTATTCTTAGGAGGCCTTGTGGGAGCTATCCCAATGCCTTGCCTTGCAGGTGTGCTGATTATGGTATCATACAATATGAGCGGCTGGCGAACTATACGCTCAATGTGCCGACAGTCGCGTTCTGACATTACAGTGCTATTTACAACCCTTCTACTGACCGTTATTTTCGACCTTACAATAGCCATTGAGGTTGGTCTTGTTTTGGCTGTTGTCCTCTTTATGCGCCGAATTATGGAGAATACAAGCATATCTATTATCAAGGATGAGCTTGAGGTGCATCATGATGGCGAGGGCGATGATGAGCGACTTGTACTGCCTAAATCTACAGAGGTATATGAGATTGACGGCCCTTTCTTCTTCGGTGTTGCTAATAAATTTGAGGAGATGGCTCGCACACGCTCAAAGGCTACAATCCGAATCGTCCGCATGCGTAAAGTGTCATTTATCGACGCTACGGGACTGCATAACCTTGAGATATTTATCGCCGCATCACTTGAAAATGGCCGTAAAGTCATCCTCTCCGGCGTAAACGAGCAGGTATATCAATCCCTTGAACGCTCAGGCATAGTAGCAATGGTGGGTAAAGAGAATGTCCTCGACCACATCTATAAAGCTATCGCACGAGCTAAAGAGCTGGAGTAAATCTGTAGTTCCTTATCTTCTCTAAAAAATAGCGCAAAACTAAATCCGGCGTAATGCATCGAGCCTTACGCCGGATTTCTGCTTTGCAGAAGGGAGTTTAGGGATTTTTAAGAAACGGGAAAAAGCAAATAACATTTAATGACAATAAATGACAGCGGGCTAAAGCCCTTAATATTGCACAACGAAATAGAGTCCTTAGGGTCATTAGGGACAATAGAGACCTTAGGGACGCGCGCCCAAATTTGCGCTTAACCACCGCCTAATTAAAGCACCCAATTTGTTGTCAGAGTGGTGCATAAAGCACCTCCCCATTTGTGCTTAGAAGGGCGTAGATGCCACGCTCGGCAAAAATACCCGCGATGGGCTGTACTTGTGGTACTGCTCATTGCGGGTACTTTTTGTTAGCGGAAGCAGGTATGCACTTATAAGCGCAAATTATCTTAACCGCTTAAGTTCTCGTCTAAGGAGTATCGCCGCCAAAGTGATTGAGGCACAGTCGGCAATAGGCATTGACACCCAAACGCCTGTAGCACCCAAGAAACGAGGTAAAATCCAGAGTAGTGGTAGCAAGAATATCATCTGACGGGTCATAGAGACGAAGATTGCCAACTTTGCATGGCCTATATACTGGAAAAATGCTGCTGCCACAATCTGGAAACCCACAAGAGGAAACAGCATTACAATAATTCTCATACCCTGCTCGGCAGCAGCAATCATCAACATCTCGTTTCCTCCGCGCGATGAATCCACAAAAGCCTGAGCAATATAGTCCGGGAAGAGTTGGCAGGCCAAAAATCCGATAGTAGAGATAGTCATACCGCATCCGATTGTCATAAATAGTGCCTTACGAACTCTATCGAACTGTTTTGCGCCATAATTAAAACCCACGATAGGTTGCATACCCTGATTAAGGCCTTGAATAACCATAATAAGCAGCATAACAACTCTATTCATAATACCATACGCGCCAACATATATATCTCC
>JAFWBN010000060.1 GCA_017507075.1 Alistipes sp.
GTGTGCAGACCTTGGCGAGGGATGGTATCTGCCGGCAATAGAGGAATTAAAGACCTTTACGCTAAACGACTCTATTCACGATGCTGTTAACCGTACACTTGCAGAGAGAGGTGGCGCAAAACTATATAACAGAGGCGAGAAAGCGTGGTATTGGTCATCAACAGAAGATAATTCAAATGAGTTCCACGCGTGGCTTGTCCTTGTGAGCATTGGCTACACCGGCAACACCAATAAGGACCTCAACTACTATGTGCGCGCCGTAGCAACTTTTGAGGATGATTATATAAAGACTGCTATACAATCTCTTGGATTAAGTAAGAGTGAGCAGGATGAGAGTGTTGACAAGCTGCTTATTGAACATATTCGTAAGCGAGGTGGCTCAATATCTTTTACATCAAGCGGCACGGCGATTAGTAAAGATGGATATACCAACTTTACAATTAGAGCAATTAGTGATAGCATGATTTCAGTAGCTGTATCAGGTCGTACAGGCAATGGGGTTTCGTTTACAAATGCACCATTAGCTATAGAATTAAGAGATGGCGATACTAATATTCAAAGCAGTGTATTGAAAAGTGCCAGATATATATATTTTAGGTTCTATTACAAATTATCAAGTCCAAAAACAATATACATCAGTATAGACTACCAAACAGCCTCCTACTCTAAATATAGTGTTTCTGAAAGAATATCCCTATAGTGGAGCAGGGTGGTGGAGCAAGATTCCAGGCCTAACACCTCTAATACCACAAAGGACAGCGCATAAATTACAATCTCGCATTATAATTTCCAATTATAATCACGCGGCCCAAATTTTGAAAATCAATAAAATTTGACTACCTTTGTATGTTTATTGTGCAATCATAACTAAATTTTAATAAATATGGCTGAGTTTATCTATCAGGAGCCGCTCCCAATTGAGCGCGACACAACAGAGTATCGTCTGCTGACCAAAGACTATGTAAAGGTTGTTGAGTGTGATGGCAGAAAGATTTTGAAAGTTGACCCTAAGGGTTTGGAACTTCTTGCAAAAGAGGCTTACACAGATGTATCGTTCTATCTGCGTTCTTCACATCTTCAGAAGTTGCGTAATATTCTTGAGGATAGTGAGGCTACAGACAATGATAAGTTTGTAGCATACACAATGCTCATGAACTCATGTGTAGCTGCAGAGGGAGAGCTTCCAACTTGTCAGGATACGGGTACTGCTATCTGTGTAGCTCACAAGGGCGAGGATGTATATACAGGCGTAGAGGATGCTGAGTATATCTCTCGTGGTGCTTATGAGACCTACAAGGAGCGCAACTTGCGTTACTCTCAGGTTGTTCCAATCACAATGACAGATGAGCATAACTCAGGAACAAACCTCCCTGCACAGATTGACATTTATGGTGGTCATCCGGGCATGGAATATGAGTTCCTCTTCATCACTAAGGGTGGTGGTTCGGCAAACAAGACCTTCCTTTACCAGCAGACTAAGGCTCTGCTTAACGAGGAGTCTCTTGTAAAGTTCTTCAAGGAGCATATTAAGGATCTTGGAACATCTGCTTGTCCTCCATATCACCTCGCAGTTTGTATTGGTGGAACATCTGCAGAGATGTGTCTTGCAACAGTAAAGAAGGCATCTGCAGGTTATCTTGACGAGCTGCCAACATCAGGTAATGAGGGTGGCCGTTGCTTCCGCGACCTACAGTGGGAGGAGAAGATTCTCAAGATTTGCCAGGATATGGGTATCGGCGCACAGTTTGGTGGTAAGTATCTTGTACATGATGTTAGAGTTATCCGCGCACCTCGTCATGCAGCATCTTGCCCTGTAGCAATCGGTGTAAGCTGCTCTGCAGACCGTAATATCAAGGCTAAGATAACTCCAGAGGGTATATTTATCGAGCAGTTGGAGAAGAATCCGGCACGCTTCCTTCCAGAGCAGGCCCCTGCAATGTCTCCGGCAGTAGATATCGACCTTGACGAGGGTATGGATAAGGTTAGAGCAATTCTTACCAAGTATCCTATTAAGACTCGTTTGAATTTGAAGGGAACGCTTATCGTTGCGCGCGATATTGCACATGCAAAGATTAAGCAGATGCTTGATGAGGGTAAACCAATGCCTGACTACTTCAAGAATCACCCTGTATATTATGCAGGCCCTGCAAAGACCCCTGCAGGTATGGCATCAGGCTCATTTGGTCCTACAACAGCAGGTCGTATGGACCCTTATGTTGACCTGTTCCAGAGCGTTGGTGGCTCTATGGTAATGGTTGCAAAGGGTAATCGTTCAAAGGCTGTTACAGACGCATGTAAGGCTCATGGTGGCTTCTACCTCGGCTCAATAGGTGGCCCTGCGGCAATCCTTGCAAAGAACTCTATTAAGAGCGTCGAGGTTGTCGATTTCCCAGAGCTCGGCATGGAGGCTGTTCGTAAGATTTATGTAGAGAACTTCCCTGCGTTCATCATCGTAGATGATAAGGGTAATGATTTCTTTGCAGACTTTGCACATTAAATTGATTTTGGAAGGTTTTTGCTGCCGCTAACAAAAGTTGCTCGCAATGGGCAGTACACAAGTACAGCCCATCGCGGACAATTTTGCCGAGCGTTGCAAAACCTCTCCCAAAATGCAATTTAAGGGGGGCAAGTATAGTCCATTACGGAGAGTTGTAGCGAGAGTTGTAAAACTTTACCTAAAAAGTAAATTACGGGGGTGGTGGTGTTATCCACACCGAAAGAGTTGTTTCTTTTATCCGCCTATGGCGGATTTCTTCTATTGAACGGTGGCTAAAATTGGGCTGCTGTGGCAATAAAATAGTGTTTTATTCGTTTCCAATATATGGGAAAGAGACTTTTAGCAATTTTTGCAACATTTTTTACATTTTTTGCGGCTTATGCCGATGAGCAGACTGTTTTTGAGACATCTGCACCGATGATTGTTTCACAGGGAGAGGCTTTTCGTGTAGAGTTTAATCTTAACGCGAAACCTGACGACAAATCCTTTGTAGCACCCTCTTTCGAGGGTTTTAATGTCCTTGCTGGCCCATCAGTATCGCACGGACAGTCGATGCAGATAATCAACGGCTCGATGACAAGGAGTTTTAACTACTCTATCACCTATGTTCTTCAGGCAAGTAATGCGGGAGAGTATAGCGTGGGCGTGGCTACGATAGAGGTTGATGGCAAGAGCTATTCAACACGCAAGACCCCTATAGAGGTGCGTGCTGAGGGCGAAAATAGAGAAGAACGAAACTCTAATGGCTATAGCGGAGAGCAGCAAACTTTGGAGCAACGAGCAGCGGGACAGCTTGCTAAAGATGACCTGATGTTGCGTCTCTCACTCTCTCGCTCTACAGTCTATAAGGGTGAGGCCATTAGGGCGACACTCAAACTCTATAGCCGCGTGAATATTATCGGCTCTGAGGGGGCAAAGTTGCCAACCTTTAATGGTTTTTGGAGCCAGGATATAGAGGTTGAACAGGGTCCTTTCCGCGAGACACTCAATGGCAAGGTCTATGATGCCTATAATCTTGGCGAGTATATACTCTACCCTCAGCAGAGTGGAAAACTGACTATAGAGCCTGCTCAGATAACCATTGTGGCTCAGATGTTTGTCAGAAACAATCGCCCACGCAACAGTTTCTTTGACAATACACACGACATTTATAACCTGCGTAAGGTTTTGACCTCTCCATCTGTCTCAGTCTCAGTAAAACCGTTTCCGGCAGATGCACCGGCTTCATTTACAGGTGCTGTAGGTCGATATACAATGGAGGCACACCTCTCATCAGCGGAGATTGCGGCAAATAGCTCAGCAAATATAGATGTTAAAATCTCCGGAACAGGAAATATAGGCTTTATTCAGGCTCCTAAGTTGGTGCTGCCGACCTCTTTTGAGCTGTATGATGTAAAGTCAACAGAGCAAATCAGAACCACAGCAGCAGCAAGCTCCGGATTTCGCAAATTTGAGTATCCATTTATCGCCAGAGCAGAGGGAGAATATACAATAGCTCCTGTAGAGTTCACATACTTCAATCCTGATACTCAGAAGTATGTAACGCTGACAAGTGAGGATTTTACAATCTCTATTCTGCCTGACAAAAACAGCCCAGCCTCTTCTCAAGTAACATCTACGCTTATAAGCAAGGAGGATGTGCGACTGCTTGGGACAGACATCAGATTTATAAAACTCACACGCCCGACACTTCATAGCGTAGTTACTCCATTTATCCTTTCGCCACTCTACTTTGTGGTAGTTTTGGCAATGGTAGTGCTGTTTGTTATCCTCTATTTTGTTCTGCGTAAGCGAATCAGAGATAGCCACAATACAGCACTTGTGAAGGGTCGCAGAGCAAATAAAGTTGCTGTACAGCGTTTCCGCACAGCCGAGAAGTATATGAAAGAGCAGAATCGTCATGCCTTCTATGAGGAGATGCTTAGAGCTTTGTGGGGATATATCAGCGACAGATTTAATATTCCTATTGCCGACCTTACTAAGGAGAGTATCCGTGAGGAGTTGTGTCGCCGAGGTGCTGTAGAGCAGTCTAAGGAGATAACAAACATTATCTCTCGCTGCGAGGAGGCTCAGTATTCGCCTATTGAGTCGGCTTCAATGACCGAGGTCTATAGCCAAGGCATAGAGATTATCTCAAAAATAGAATCAATTGTAAAAAAGTAGAGCTATGAGATATATAATCGCAATATTGGTCGCAATACTATCTGTATTTAATACCTCAGCCCAAAAGGGCGACGCTCAGAGTGTTTCTTTGGCAGCAGAGAGCGCTGCAGTTGATAACCAGACCCTCTGGCAGAGCGGTAATCAAGCCTATATAGATGGAGACTACGATAAAGCACTCAGCCTATATACAGCTATCGAAAATAGAGGCATGTATTCAGCAAAACTATACTATAACATCGCCAACACCTACTTCAAAAAGGGTGTTTTAGGCTATGCTATACTCTACTATAACCGCGCCCTTGCAGTCTCTCCATCCATGGAGGATGCCCGTTATAACCTTGAGATTGCGGAGGCTCAGACAAAGGATAAGATTGCCGTGGTGCCGGAGTTTTTCCTCAATCGTTGGGTAAAGAGTCTGAAAAGTAGTGCAAGTTGTACAACATGGAGCATAATCTCTCTTGTATTTTTTGCTTTGGCACTCGCTTCGCTACTACTATTTTTGCTTGGAGGAGCATTAAGACTTCGTAAAGTCGGATTTTATATCACACTGTTATCTCTACTCCTTTTTGTTATCACTACAGCGTTTGCCGTATCCTCTCGCAATGATATTATCAAACGCGAACATGCTGTAGTTCTAAGCTCGGCAATATCTGTTAAGAGCTCTCCGGATAAGGCTGCAACAGACCTGTTCGTACTACATGAGGGTACTAAGGTTAAGATACTCTCTGAAGTTGATGGGTGGTATGAAGTTGTAATTGCAGACGGGAAGAAGGGTTGGACCGAGAGTAACCATATAGAGAAGATATAATTCGTATCTCTATGTCAAGATTGTTAGACAATATAGTAGGAGAACTTAGCCGTCTGCCTGGAGTTGGTCGCAGAACAGCTTTGAGACTTGCCATGCACATCCTAAAGATGGATAGAGAGGATGTGGTAACTATGGCATCGAGTATCTCGGAGTTTCGAGAGCATATTTGCCATTGCGCCCGATGCGGAAATCTGTCAGATAGTGAGATTTGCGAAATTTGTAGTGATGATAGACGCGATAAAAGTACACTATGTGTTGTTGAACAGGTCTCAGACCTACTATCCATAGAGAAGACCAGACAGTATAGAGGTCTTTATTGTGTCCTTGGAGGCGTTATTTCGCCTATGCAGGGAGTTGCTCCCTCAGATTTAAGAATCGATTTGTTGCTCGATAGGGTGGCATTGGGCGAGGTAAAAGAGGTAATTATCGCCATTTCAGCTTCTGTGGAGGGCGAGACGACACTCTTCTACCTTATGAATACACTCAAAAACTTTGGAAATATTAAAATTACCACTATAGCACGCGGTATAGGCTTTGGTGATGAACTTGAGTATGTTGATGAACATACAATTACTCAGGCACTTATAAATCGTCGAGAGATAACAGGAAAACTATAGCTACAATGAAAACCTCACTTAAAACCCTCTCTTCACTCGCCCTTGCAGCTCCTTTAGCAGCATGTACTCCAGAAGAGGAACGCCCTAATATTGTACTCTTCCTTATAGACGATTTGGGATGGCTTGATACATCTGTGGCCTTTGGCGAGGAGGTTTATCCGTTCAATTTGCGTCATGATACTCCAAATTTGGCAGCATTGGCAGAGCAGGGTGCTACAATGACCTCAGCCTATGTCTGTCCTGTATCAACCCCTACACGAACATCTATTATGTCGGGTATGCATGCGGCACATACACGCATTACAAACTATACATCGGTAAACAAAGATTGGAATCCTGATGCCACAGATACACCAAGCGCACAGGAGAAGGATGTGCTTAATCGTACAGATTGGAATATCAACGGCATTACTCCATCAGGGGGTCTTGACCGAGCAGTACATGTAACC
Organism: Alistipes sp.; assembly: GCA_017507075.1. Lineage (GTDB taxonomy): Bacteria > Bacteroidota > Bacteroidia > Bacteroidales > Rikenellaceae > Alistipes. Next base: position 6,535 of record JAFWBN010000060.1, read on the forward strand.
CCATATCCGCAAATCCTCAAGGATAATGGCTATTATACAATCCATGTAGGCAAAGGCCATTGGGCTCCAAATGGAACTCCTGCTGCAAACCCTTATAATATGGGCTTTTGTGTCAATGTTGCAGGACAGGTTGCAGGCAAACCGCGTAGCTACTACGGAGAGGAGAACTATGGAAATACACCAGAAAAGTGGAACTTCTTCTCTGTGCAGAATATGTCAGAGTATTACGGAACTTCTACCCATCTTACCGAGGCACTTACTCTTGAGGCAATTAAGACTCTTGATTATCCTATAGATAATGGTATGCCGTTCTATCTTAATTTCTGCCACCATGCAGTTCATACTCCAATCCACCGCGACCCACGCTTCTTCCAGAAATATGTTGACCGTGGCATGGATGAGGGTCAGGCGCGCTTTGCCTCTATGTGCGAGGGTATGGATAAAAGCCTTGGCGATTTGATGGCATACCTTGAAAAGCGCGGTGTGCTTGATAATACGGCTATTATCTTTATGTCGGATAATGGAGGTAACTCCGAGAATCTCTCTAAAGGAGGCGAAAGACATACCTAAAACTCACCACTGCGTGAGGGTAAGGGCTCTTGCTATGAGGCTGGTATCAGAGTACCTATGGTTGTCTATTGGAAAGGTAAGATTTCTGCAGGCGTAAGACTCAACACCCCTGTTATGGCACATGACCTCTATCCGACAATTCTTGAAATGGCAGGTATTGATAGCTATAAGAGTGTTCAGAAGATTGACGGACAGAGCATTGTTCGCCTGCTTACAGAGGGTTCAAAGTGCGTGGCTAAGGCGGTAAAGGAGGGTAAGATTACAAACCAAAAGCAGGCTAATGCCTTTGTCATAGATAAAGAGATTTCTGGTATAGACCCGCAGCGAGAGGTGCTCTCACACTATCCCCACCAGTGGAAACCGTATCAGCTGCACGATATTGACTATCTTAGTTCACTTAGAAAAGGCGATTGGAAGATAGTCTATCGCCATCGTGAGCAGACTCTGGAACTCTATAATATTACAGAGGATATTACAGAGCGTAAGGATTTGTCGGCACAATATCCGGACAAACTTGCAGAGATGGCAGATGCTCTGACCGCTCAGTTAGAGGGTTATGATGCACTATTGCCTACTTTCAGAGCAACAGGGGAGAGAATACCGATGCCTAATCAATTGATAAAATAATTATACTATGAAAATTAAGTCTATTTTAGTAGCTCTTTCAGCAGTAATGACACTTTGTGTTACTGCATGTTCTTCAAATTGTGATAAACCGCTTGTTGATACACAGTGGCACCTTGTTGAACTCAATAGCCAGACTGTAGCCCTGCCGGATGATACTTTCAACCTTATTTTTAGTAAAGATTTATCCATCGGCGGCGTTGCGGCTTGTAATCGCCTGCTTGGAAACTACTCTGTATCAGAGAATAACAGCCTTAAGTTTGCCACTATCGGTACTACAATGATGCTTTGTCCTGAGTTTGGCGAGTTAGAAAATGTTTTTACAGTCTCCCTTGGTAGTGTTGCAGGCTATAAAATTAGTGGCGATACACTTACACTATCAGATGGTAATGGTAAAACTGTTGCCATCTTTACCGCTCTTGCACCTGAAAAGTAGAGGGGAATATGAAAAAAATTATCAATCCGTGGAGCCACATCGAGGGCTACCACTGCTACGGCTGTGATCCAAATCATCAGCACGGCCTAAAAATGGAGTTTTACGAGGACGGCGAGGAGATTGTTAGCATCTGGAATCCAACCTCAGAACACCAAAGCTGGCTAAATACCCTGCATGGAGGTATTCAGGCTACACTCCTTGATGAGTTGTGTGGATGGGTTACTCTGCGCAGATTTCAAACTGCCTCTGTAACCTCAAAAATGGAGCTGAGATACCGTAAACCCGTTCATACAAACCAAGGCTCTCTTACCCTTCGCGCATCAGTTGTGGAGGTTCGTCGAAATCTTGTTACCGTAGAGGGCAGACTCTATAACGCCGAAAATGAGTTGTGTACAGAGTGCAGCTGTCTCTATTTCCTCTATCCTCAAAGCGTGGCTCAGCAGATGGGGATGAAGGGGTGTTATGTTGAGGGGGAGGATAATGTCAAGTAATTTGTTGTGATAGCGGCGCATTTGCTGCCGCAAACAAATTTGTTGTGAAAACAGCACAACTACTTCCGCTAACAAAAAGTAGCCGCAATGGGAAATACGCTTAGTATGTCCCATCGCGGCTATTTTTGCCGAGCGTTGTATTTGCACTATTTTGACAACAAATTGGTGCAAGATATAAGCGTAGTGCTGTCGGGATTTTTTTTGCCGAGCATGGCA
>JAFWBN010000061.1 GCA_017507075.1 Alistipes sp.
CTCTGCTAAATTAAAGCACCTAATTTGTCGTCAGAGTGGTGCATAAAGCACCTTCCCATTTGTGCTTAGAAGGGCGTAGATGCAACGCTCGGCAAAAATGCCCGCGATGGGCTGTACTTTCGTACTGCTCATTGCGGGTACTTTTTGTTAGCGGAAGCAGGTATGCCCTTATAAGTGCAAATGCCCAATTTGTCGTCAGAGTGGTGCATTTACAAGGCTCGGCTAAAAAGACAACGAAGGGCTGTACTATGCGTACTGCCCTTTGTTGAATTTTTAGTTAGCCGATGGAAATGTGCCACTATCACGACAAATTCACGATAAATTCACGACAAATTACATAAGTAAGGACATCATAGAATTTAACGCCGCGCGCAAAGTTCTAAGAGCCAAAGTTAAGTGATTTTCGACAGTTTTTTTGGATAGGCCCAGAGTTGAGGCGATAGTTTGGTTATCCAATCCCATGTAGCGCGACATCTCGAAGACTTTGCGTCGTTGTTCAGGCATACGACACACTACAAGCTTGATAATCAGCTCTTTCTCACGAGCGTAATAATCTTCCTCTAAAGATGCGGCAAGGGGGGGGGAAAGTGTCTCCTCGGCAAATTGGGTAATTTTGCCTGTACGACGCAATGCGTTAATTGCAGCATTTCTGGACATGACATAGATATAGCTGCCGAATGATTGAACTTCTACTGCAAACATCTCGCGGCGTTCCCACACTTTGACAAAGATATCTTGTGTAATATCCTCTGCAAAGGTTTCGTCTTTAACAATTCGACGCACGAACTCGGAGACTCTCGGATAGTAGTATTCAAACACAGCACGAAAAGCACTCTGATCGCCTTCAGAGAGCCTTTTGACCACTTTATTATCTATCTCAAAAGCCATAATACGCTTTACTGTCTAACAAATATAGACAATTTATTTGAGATTTACCCCTAAACGATAACATTTTTTTAACAAATAATACGAAGTTGTAATATTTTATCGTTATTTATCCACATCTTGGTTGTAGTTTTCGTTACTATTATGATGATTTTGGATTCTGGATTTTGAATTTTGGATTGCATGCCGTAACTTTGCATGATATTTTGCTTAAGAGTATGAATTTACAGCGTTTTAACACCCTTAATAGAGTAACAGGTTGGATAGTTTTCGCAATTGCTGCGATAGTATATCTGCTCACCTTGGAGCCATCTTCAAGTTTGTGGGACTGTTCAGAGTTTGTTGCAACATCGTATAAACTTGAGGTAGGCCATCCTCCAGGTGCGCCACTCTTTATGTTGCTTGCTCGCATTGCCACCATATTTGCGCCCTCTACGCACTATGTTCCGCACATGGTTAATGGCATGAACGCCATTGCCAGCGCCTTCTGCATACTATTCCTCTTTTGGACAATAACACACATTGCCCGCCGTCTCTACACCCGTACAGGTGAGGAGCTGACCGTATCCAGAGCCTACGCTGTACTTGGAGCGGGTGCTATAGGTGCTTTGGCATACACATTTACCGATACTTTTTGGTTTTCGGCTGTAGAGGGAGAGGTTTATGCACTCTCTTCGATGTTTACAGCACTTGTTGTATGGTTAATGCTCAAGTGGGAGGAGCAGGCAGACACCCCGCATGCTTTGCGCTGGATAGTGCTTATTGCCTATTTGATGGGTCTAAGTATAGGTGTTCACATACTAAATCTGCTCACAATACCTGCTTTGGTGTTTATATACTACTTTAGAAAGAGTAGCAAAATTACTTGGAAGGGGTTGATATATGCAACGCTTGTTGCAGGTGCGATACTGATTGTAATCAACGGCATCATTATCCCATATACAGTGTATATCGGCATGTTGGTTGACATATACTTTGTCAATACGCTATCACTGCCTGTAAATTCAGGTATTGTAGTCTTTGTGGTTGCAATGTTTGCAATGTTGGGATATGCCATATACTTTACACACAAGCGAAATTTAAGGATTTGGAACCTTATTGCAGTATCGGTTACAATGATAATGCTCGGATTTTCATCCTATGCCTCTGTAACAATTAGAGCAATGGCAAATCCTCCGATGAACTCCAACAATCCGAACAATCCTGCCGCGCTGCTATCTGTCCTTAACCGCGACCAATATGGCAATCGCCCGCTGATATATGGTGCATCGTACGCAGCTCCAATTGAGAGTTACACAGAGAAGACAGTCTATAACTACAACCACAAAACAAAGCGTTATGACACTCTGACAACTGTTGACAGCTATGTATATCCATCGAAGTTTATGCACCTCTTCCCGCGCATGTGGAACTACCTCAAGAAAGAGCAAGACTACAAGCCATGGGCTGCATATCGCACAAAGGAGGATTTTGTTAGAGACGAAAATGGCGATATTGTTCGTGATGATACGGGCCGCCCTATGCGTCAACAGGTTGCCGACTATGGTAAGGCTGTGCGTTACTATGACGGATATGAAACCCAGACTATTATTGAGCCGACATTTATGGAGAATCTGCACTACTTCTTCTCCTATCAGCTCAACTATATGTACTGGAGATACTTTTTGTGGAACTTTGTCGGCAGGCAGGATGATATACAGGCAGAGAATGTTACTCTGACACACGGAAATTGGCTCTCCGGCATAGATTTTATAGATGAACTATACTTAGGACCTCAGGATAATCTGCCTCAAGAGATGGCAGACAACCGCGCAAGAAACAAATACTATTTCCTGCCCTTCATCCTTGGACTGATTGGACTGATATACCAGCTTAACCGCGACAAGAGAAACTTTACAGTGGTTATGTGGTTGTTTATCATGATGGGTATTGCTCTTGTGGTATATTTCAACTCTTCGCCAGGTGAGGTTCGAGAGAGAGACTATGTATATGCCGGCTCGTTCTACGCCTTCTCAATGTGGATAGGTCTGGGCGTTTTGGCTCTATATGATGCGCTGAGCAGAGTTATAAAGAATCGCAATAGTGCAGCCATTGTCGCTACCGTTATTGCGGCAAGCGTTCCTGCAATTCTCTGTGCCGAGAATTGGGACGACCACAACCGCTCTCACCGCACTTGGGCGCGCGATACAGGACATAACTACTTAAACTCTGTTGTAGAGAAACCGGGTGTAAGCCCTATAATTGTCAACTATGGAGATAACGACACCTTCCCACTCTGGTTTGCTCAAGAGGTTGACGGTGTAAGAACAGATATTCGTATTCTCAACTCCTCATACCTTGATGGAGAGTGGTATGTGGATGAGATGAAGTGTAAAGCAAACGATGCCGACGGTATTCCGTTCTCTCTACCGCGTGAAAAATACACCTTTGTAAACGATTGGATTCCTATTATCGAGAAGGTTGACCGAGCAGTAACGGCAAAAGAGGTTATGGATTTTATCCGCAGCAACGACCAGGCCACAAAGTATGATATCGGCTTGGGCGAGAAGGTAGATTTTATCCCTACAAAGCAGATTGCCCTACCTGTGGATAAAGATGCCGCGATAGCCTCAGGAATAGTCAAAGAGTCAGACCGCGACCTTATGGTTGATACAGTGTATATCAACCTAAAGAAGAGTTCTCTGTCGCGCTCAGAGCTTATGTTGCTTGATATGTTTGCCTCTTTTGATTGGAAACGCCCGATATACTTCACTCAAGCATATATGCTCAACGCTTTTGGCCTTGTTGACTATCTGCAGTTTGACGGTTATGCGTTCCGTTTCGTGCCTATCCTTACCCCTTTTGAGGATAATTGGGAGATTGGTCGAGTAGATACAGAGTATGCCTACGATGTGCTGATGAATAAGATGAAGTATGGCGGAGTGGCAAACCCTAAGGTGTATGTAGATTCATTTATGCAGCACAATATTATGGTTGCGCGCACCAGAGAGTCTTTTGCCCGCGTAGCAAAGCAATTTATACTACAGGGCGACTACCAAAAGGCGGAGGAGCTGCTTGACAGAGGCTTGGAGGTGCTTCCACCAACACAAATCAGGTTTACAATGGAGAATACATATCCGTTCCTTGAGGGCTACTACTCTATAGGTGCCAATGAGAAGGGAGATAACCTGCTCATGGCATACGCAGACACCCTTGTAAGCTATATAGAATACTATCTGCAATTTGATGGATTTTATGCCGACCTTGTTACAAATATTATAGACGATAAATTAGGCGAACTCTCTGAATTATACTATCTTGCAGGCGTTGCGGACCGCAAAGAGGTTGTGCGTAGCTTTAACGAATACTACCGCGATGCCTTCGGACTTACAGATGAGGATTTGATGAACCCTGATGCAGAGTCAAACAGTACAGAAAATAACGAAAAAAAATAATATCATGAAACCGACATTAACCCTCTACAACACCCTTACTCGTCGCAAAGAGGAGTTTGAGACAATCCACCCAAACCGCGTAGGTATGTATGTATGCGGTCCTACCGTTTATGGCGACCCACATTTGGGACACACCCGCCCTGCAATAACCTTTGACCTGCTCTTCCGCTACCTTAAGGCAGAGGGTTATAAGGTCAGATATGTGAGAAATATTACCGATGTAGGCCATCTTGAGCATGACGCCGACGAAGGCGAAGATAAAATTGCAAAGAAGGCTCGCCTTGAGCAGCTTGAGCCTATGGAGGTGGCACACTACTATACAGAGCGTTACCATAAATATATGGATATGCTGGGCGTACAGACTCCATCTATTGAACCACACGCCTCTGGGCATATTATGGAGCAGATAGACTTTGTACAGAAGATTCTTGACGAGGGCTTTGCATACGAATCTAATGGCTCTGTATATTTTGATGTCGAAAAGTATAATAAAAAGTATAACTACGGCTGTCTGTCAGGTCGTAATCTTGAGGATATTGTAACCGACACCCGTACTCTTGACGGACAATCAGACAAACAGCACTCTTTCGATTTTGCACTCTGGAAGAAGGCATCTCCTGAGCATATCATGCGCTGGAAATCCCCATGGAGCGACGGTTTTCCGGGTTGGCATATGGAGTGTTCGGCTATGAGTACAAAGTATTTGGGCGAGAAGTTTGACATCCACGGAGGCGGCATGGACCTTATGTTTCCTCACCACGAGTGCGAAATCGCACAATCGACAGCAGCCCTCGGACATGACTCTGCTCGCTATTGGGTTCACAATAATATGATTACCATCAACGGCAAAAAGATGGGTAAATCGTACAACAACTTTATAACCCTTGAGCAGATGTTCAACGGCGAGCATCCAGCTCTTGAGCAGGCATACTCCCCTATGACTGTGCGTTTCTTTATCCTTCAGGCACACTATCGCTCAACTCTCGACTTCTCAAATGACGCGCTAAAGGCTGCCGAGAAGGGTCTTGACCGCCTAATGAAGGGTATTGAGGCTTTGGGTAAGGCCAAACCTGCAGATAAGACATCTTTCAATGCCGCAGAGCTTGAAGAGCGTTGCCAGGCTGCTATGGCTGATGACTTGAACTCTCCAATGGTTATCTCTGCACTATTTGACTATGTAAAGATATTCAACTCTCTTGCAGATGGCAGCCATACAGCAACTGCTGAGGATTTAACCGCCCTTAAAGCAACCGTAAATCGTTGGGTATTTGAGATTTTGGGTCTTAAAGATGAAAAGGCTGCAACATCATCGGGCAAGGATATGGTAACACCACTTGTTGAGATGCTGCTCAATATGCGCCTTGAGGCAAAAGCTGCAAAGAATTGGGCTCTATCTGACCAGATACGCGACAAACTTACCGCTATAGGCATCCGTGTAAAAGACCGCAAAGACGGCTTTGACTGGGAAATAGAGTAAGGAGCACGAAATGGCAAATGACAGCGGGCTAAAGCCCTTAATACCGCGCGCGCTGACCTTAGTGTCTCTAAGGACTCTAGAGTCTCTAAGGTCCTTAGGGACGCGCGCCCAAATTAAAGCACCCCTCCGCTAAATCAGGGTCAGATGCACAATAACATTTAATGACAATAAATGACAGCGGGCTAAAGCCCTTAATATTGCGCGCAGAGCGCGCTATTGTGTGTCATTGAGGGCTGAAAGCCCGTTGCTATTAAATGTCATTTTTATCTCCGTCGCTCAATTAAAGTTCAATCTCCGCCAAATTAAAGTACCTACCCAATTTGTTGTCAGAGTGGTACATTTACAACGCTCGTTGAAATCTGAGGCGATGGGACATACTTGAGGTATTTCCCATTGCCGAAGATGAGACAGCGGCAGGAAATGTGCCGCTATGACGGCAAATTAAGGCAAGGTTCTACCCTCAACCTGCCTCTTAAATTTATCATAGCGGTCAAGGACGCGGTTGGTATATGCCACTGTGATATGTCCCTCTTTGAATTTTCCGCCAGCAACAGCTTCATGGTTATAATACTCCTCGTCTGATAGCAGTTGCAGATACTCGCTCACTGTACTCCACTCAGTTGTAGGCTCATCATAATACTCTGCCAGATTTCGGGCATCTATAACCCTTGAAGCCCCACAATTATAGCTGGCGATAGTAAGTGCCATACGGTCTGGCTCGGAGATATCTTTTGGCAGGCGCAACATCCTCTGCATGGATTTATAGAGACGGCAGGCTACATCAATATTTATTGCAGGGTCAAATAGTTCGTCTCTCTCGACATCCCACTCTTTTGCTATATGTGGCATAACCTGCATAATACCAACAGCCCCGCGTGACGATACGGCATCACTATTAAAGTGCGACTCGCCACTTGCCATTGCAGACATAAGAATCCAATCTATATTATGGCGTCGAGCAACTCTACGAAAGATTTTGTCATACGGAGAGATAGCATATTCGCCCGTCTGCAGCAGCTCTTCCCTATCTTGTTCAACCACATTTGGGCTTTTCCAGAGCGGAAAGCTCTTAAGAGGGATTACTGCCATTGCGATAACGGCGACAACTATATATATTATATGGAGGTGTATCTTCATACTCTTGTTTAAGGTATTTCGATAGGCTCTTAGTCATAAAAAGCCCACGATATACCGATTTTGAACATGCCTGGATTGAGTGGATAGCGAGCCACTTGAAATGCTTCACCATTGCCAAACAGCCCTTTATTGGCATGTTGATATTTGAGCAATATTCGCATTCTCTTCCACTTTGCAGAGACAAAAGCGTCAATATACGGATAGTCGCCCACCTCAACTTCATTTTGATTATAGAATACAGAGAGTGCCGGATTATATCCCTTAGCGTAATATCTGGTATTAAACCTACCATCAAGACCAATTTGTACCCTCAGCACATCTCTTGTAACCCAGAACTCGTAGTAGTAAGACAAGAAAGCCGAGACAAGCGGCACAGGCTCTATCTCTCTATCCGAGGTCAGCTGAACGAGGGCTCGATGGTTTAGATGCAGACCTCCGATGGTAAAATCTTTCTGAGCATAGATACTTGTCATACTCAGCGCATTCTCTGCCTGGTGAGGTTTACAATCTGCACCGTAGTATATCTTATTTGTAGTAACACTCTGCCAAAAGCCTAACTCTATGCCATAATCCGGGACCGTAAATGCCACATTAAACATAGTGGTATTCTCTTTGGCAAAATTATTCGCCCAAATATAGTGGTTTGAGGTCCAATTATCCATCCAATAGCCCGGAGAGGTACTTGATTGAACAAACTCTCCGGATAGTGTAAATGGTCGCTTTTTGATAAAGGCTGTAAATGATGCTCTTGCGCCAAATTCGTAGTCTCCACCACGATACCCCGAAGGATAGAGCTTAAAAGTGGCTCCCCAATCAACATATTTACGAATCTTACCATCAATACCCGCATAAGCAAACCACGCGCTCTTTTTTACTCTGTTTTGCTGACCCAAAAGATAGTCATTAAGAGTAAATTGCGAGTAGATATAGTTGTCCAAGCCTACACCACCATCAAGTGTTCCTACAACACCGTTTCTATCCCACGGCTGAGCCTGCACAAAGAGTCTATTTGTTAGGCGTCGCTCGCTAAGAGAGTCTCTGGTCTGCGTAGGGTTTAAGAACCAATCTTTATAGTAGGTATCCGTTGTCGGAATAAATGTACCATCCTCATTTCTATCAAAACGCTCATCTGTATATGTAGAGAATTTGTCTGTATAGACCTTACTCCACGAATTATACTCAAAGAGGTGTCCGATATAGACAGCCGACAAGTCTGCCATAGAGAAATCGCGTTCTGTCATCCTCTGCAACGGAATACCGATAGATTGTTTGACAAAGAAAGATGTGTTTCGATAGAGATTTTGAGCCTCTGCCGATGCAAGTCGCATAGGTACACCTGAAGGCATCTCAAAGACTGTATCTGTTATTGCCCACTCACCAACAACACCACCGTTCTCCTGTTGTTTGATATAGTTATGAATAAAACCGGCATGGACAGAGTATCTGCGGCCTGTATGTGCAACTGTTGCTGCAAAGTTTTGATTTTGCACCCTTGCCCTATCATATTTACCCCTTGCACCTCGCGCTTTATAGTTAAGCGACACAGAGGTTGACGGGTTTATATTTTGCGAGGTGGTAATCTCAAAATGCTCCTCTCGATAGCGTTTCTGACCCGACTCAAGATATGTCATCCAGAGATATGGATGTTTCATATTGTAAAACGGCACATTTTCAGTGGCATAACTATATGCATCATAAGGCCGAGCAAAGGTAAAGTCGCGCGACTGACTTCTCTCGAAGTAGTTTACCTCCTCTGATGCCTGACCAAGACCTCCTACAGAGTTATTACCCAGGCGTTTATGATAATGCGGATAATCCAAACGCCACAATGCCAAAGTGGTATCGATAGGCTCAATATTAACCTTGTTGGTATTACGGACAATATGCCACTTAAAGTTACGCAACGCGCGTATTGAGTCATTAAAGAAGTATGATTCAAGCGGCTTTTTAGGACGTTTTTCCTTTTTTGTCGAGTCCGCCTTCTCGCCCTGCTGTCCCTCTTGACCCTCTCCGTTCTCTGCTCCCGTATCATAAGGATTAGTGCCATAGCCTCCCATTTGGTTTGCACCTTGTTGACCCGGCAAAGAGTTGTTGCTATTTCTCTGTCCGCGCATAAGTGCAGCAGCATCAAGTTGAGCCACCGCCTGATAACTAAGCAGTGAGAAAATCAGCAACAGCAGTGATAATATGTAGCGTTTTACAGACATTACTTCTTACAGAAGAGCCAACCTATAGTTGATATTACAATATAGATAACGATAATTGTCGGCACACAGTATATACCCTGCAATAAAAATGCTATAAGAGAGAGCAGTATAAAGATATACTGACTCTTATTGGCAGCCCACTTCAGACTCTTGAGTTTGAAAGAGAACATACGGATAGGGCTTACAAGCAGTGATGCCATAACCACAGAGATAAGTGCAATCCACTCAACCTCCACAACTTTACCTAAAGAGATAGCTGTAAAGACAAACGACGCACAGAAGATTGCATTTGCAGGGGTTGGCAGCCCTGAAAAACTATCGTGCTGAGTATCGTCAATATTAAACTTAGCCAATCTAAGAGCAGAAAATGCTGCCATAATAAATGGGATAAAGCACAAAACTGTAACCCACACATCACAAAGCCCAAATAGTGATACGCTCTTTGTTGCAAAAGCGTACATTACTGCCGAAGGGGCCACGCCAAAGGAGACCATATCGGCAAGAGAGTCCAACTGAACACCTATTTCGGAGTATTGCTTTAAGAGTCTGGCCGTAAAACCATCAAAAAAATCACATACCGCCGAAGCTACAATAAATATAAAAGCAAGGGTAAAATCACCCAATACTAAAGAGGCGATAACCGAGCCACAACCACACAATAGGTTGGCAAGAGTTATGATATTGGGTATTGTAAATAATTTTATTTTCATTTTTCGTGCTATTTAACCCGACAAAGTTACAAAATATTTTTATCTTTGCCTACTGAGAGACAGATTATAAACAAAAACGATAAACTTATGTCTGCAAAAAGAGAGATTTTCTGTGTCATAATGGCTGGAGGAGTAGGTAGCCGTTTCTGGCCAAAGAGTCGTAAAAATATGCCAAAACAGTTCTTGGATATATTGGGAACGGGCAAATCATTTCTTCGCATGACCTTCGAGAGGTTTGCAAAGAGCATCCCTGCAAAAAATTTTCTTGTAGTTACAAACGAAAACTACAAATCTCTTGTTCTGGAGCATCTTCCGGAGATAGACCAGAGTCAGATTCTCTGTGAGCCTATAGGTAGAAACACAGCTCCATGTATCTGTTATGCGGCATACTATCTAAGGCAAACATCTCCCGACTCGCTTATGGTCGTTACACCTTCCGACCACTTTGTAAAGGATGAGCAAACTTTTAGCAAAATACTTGACAAAACTATCGATTTTGCAGATAAAAATCCTGTTCTGATGACAATCGGCATCAATCCTACCCGCCCTGAGACCGGTTACGGATATATCCAGAAGAGCGACAACAATCCAATCTCTAAGGTTAAGTGCTTTACCGAAAAGCCAAACCTTGAAGTGGCACAGGCTTTTATCCGCAGTGGCGAGTTTTTCTGGAACTCAGGCATTTTTGCGTGGCAGACCTCGGAGATTATTGCAGCCGTAGAGAAATCTCTACCTGAAATGCATGCCCTTTTTGACTCTGCAAATGGCTATTTTGGCACTGAAAACGAAAAGGCTAAAATCGTCGATATTTTCTCTCAATGTCGCTCTATATCAATAGATTATGGTGTAATGGAGAGTGCAGACAATGTCTATGTATGCAATGGCGAATTTGGTTGGAGCGACATAGGCACCTGGGGTTCACTCTATCAGCACTCCCGCAAGGATAAGTATGCCAATGTAAAGCCCTCTGAGGGGTGTTATATGTACGACACCCGCAACTCTATTGTCTCTCTTCCGAAAGGCAAGGTGGCGATAATAAATGGTCTTAAAGAGTACATTGTTGTAGATACAGACGATGTTCTAATGATATGTCCTCGCTCTGAGGAGCAGAATATCAAAAAGTATATCGATGAGGTAAAATTTAACTTAGGAGACAAACATTGCTAATGGATATAAATCGCCTCTATACCCTATTTCAGACCTGCTTTGGTGTTACTACCGACTCTCGCAAAATCGGTGGTGGAGAGATGTTTTTTGCGCTTCGCGGAGAGAGTTTTGATGGTAATAAATTTGCTGTAAAGGCTCTACAAGATGGTGCTGCGTATGCTGTCATTGATTCTAAAGAGGTTGCAGAGAGCAATCCCGAACTCTCAGAGCGACTACTACTCTGCTCTGATACGCTTACAACACTACAAAATCTTGCAGCAGAGCATCGTCGTCGTCTTTCGATACCTATTATTGCCATTGTCGGCAGTAACGGCAAGACTACAACCAAAGAGCTTGTAAGTCGTGTTTTAGCTGAGAAATTTAGAGTTTATGCCACCCGTGGCAATCTGAACAACCATATTGGCGTACCACTTACACTGCTTGCAATGGACAGCAGCACAGAGTTTGGTGTTGTCGAGATGGGGGCAAGTGCCTGTGAAGAGATTGCTATGCTATGTTCTATTGCACAGCCAAATTACGGCATTATAACAAATATCGGCAACGCCCACCTCGGCGGTTTTGGTGGTTATTTAGGTGTTATAAAGGGCAAGGGCGAGCTATACGACTACCTTAATGATAATGGTGGCAAGGCCTTCGTTGCTCAAGAGGATGATACACTTACCTTAATGGCTGCAGCACGACTAAATATGGCTGTAGAGCCCTATTTTTACTCTTTATCAGAGGGTTATAAAAGTCATTTATCGGGAGATTACAACCTCCACAATATAGCAGCAGCTGTAGCTATAGGTCGTTACTTTGAAATAGCACCTAATCGCATAGCCTCAGCCATAGAGAGCTACATCCCCGACAATAACCGCTCTCAAGAGGTTATTACACGCAAAAAAAATCGTCTTATAATAGATTGTTACAACGCCAACCCATCAAGCATGGAGGCTGCTTTAGAGAATATATCGTCAATGGCAGCAGAGCAGAAGTTGCTTATTCTTGGAGATATGTTGGAACTTGGTGAGTGGAGTTGTCAGGAGCATACAAGGATACTTACCAAAGCTACAAATATCGACAATGCCGAAATAGTGCTTGTGGGCGAAGAGTTTAGGCGTGCAGCACACATATTGGGCATTGATGTATCCACATTTGCAACAACTGCAGAGGCTATGCTCTTCCTTGAAAATGCCGAAATATCCAACACAACTATTCTTTTGAAAGGTTCTCGCGGAATAACTCTTGAAAAATTGATAGATAAATTATGAGACTCAAACACCTACTTTTGACACTTTTACTACTCACCGTAGGCAGTGTTTCAGCAAAAAGCCAACCTCAATGGCTCAAAGATGCGGTAATATACCATATTTACCCATCATCATACATGGATTCTGATGGCAACGGTATCGGAGACCTAAAGGGCATATCTTCACGCTTGGACTATATCCGCAGTTGCGGTTTTAACTGTATATGGATGTCTCCATGCTTTGCAAGTGCTTGGCAGGATGGTGGTTACGACATTATCGACTTCTACTGCGTGGACCCCCGTTTTGGAACAAACGACGACTTGAGAGACCTTATAGACAAGGCGCACGGATTGGGTATCAAGGTGCTCCTTGATCTTGTTGCAGGTCATACCTCGGATAAACATCCGTGGTTCAAAGAGTCTTGCAAGGCTGAAAAGAACGAATACTCAGACTACTATATCTGGACCGTAGGCAAAAATTACAAAAAGCCTGGTCCAAAGTTCGTGGATAACAAATACCCGCGCGATGGATACTTCATCCGCAACTTCTTTGAGATTCAACCCGCCCTCAACTATGGATACTACAACCCAAAACCAAACCACCATTGGGAGCAGGGATACAACGCACCAGGGCCTACTGCCGTGCGTGCAGAGCTGAAGAAGATTATCGCCTTTTGGTGCGATATGGGTGCAGACGGATTCAGAGTCGATATGGCTCAATCCCTCGTCAAGAGCGATAATAAAAACCGCGATGGCGTGCGCCGTCTGTGGAGAGAGATTTTTGAGTGGTACAACAAAGCATATCCAGAAAATATAATGCTCTCCGAGTGGTCAAATCCTGAGCAGTCCCTATCCGCAGGATTTAATATAGATTTGCTGATACACAACGGCATAGGTGGTAAGGTATATCGTCCGCTTGTATGCGAGACAACTGATAAAATGGTGCCTACAGAGTGCTACTTCAACCGCAAAGGCGAGGGCGAAATTCGTGCAGCAATGGAGTTATACACAGAGATTTATAATACCTACCGAAAACTTGGCGGTTATGCATCAATGCCGACAAATAGCCACGATATCTGGCGACTCTCCCGCATGAATCGCACAACAGCAGAAGAACAAAAGGTTGCCATAACTCTCTTCTTGACACTGCCAACCCCTCCGATAGTATATTATGGAGAGGAGATTGGTATGCGAAATCTTGAATATGCACCCCCAAAGGAGGGTAGCTTATCATCTCGAAATCGCTCTGTCTGCCGTACACCAATGCAGTGGGATAGCTCCCGAAATGCAGGCTTCTCAACAGCCGAGCCATCAAAGCTATACCTACCTGTGGATAACGCCCCACAATTCCCAAATGTGGCAGACCAACTTACAGACCCAAATTCTGTACTTAACTATGTATCAGACCTTATCGCACTGCGTAAAGCAATACCGGCACTCGGCGTAGATGGCTCTTGGGAGTATGTCGGCGATATGGATAACCCATACCCGATGATTTATGCCCGCACCCTCGGTAGCGAAAAATATGTCGTCGTCTTTAACCCCGCAGACCGCACCGTGAGCGGCTCAATAGCCCCTATGGGAAAAGATGCTGAGTGGATATTCGGAAATAATAAGAAATTGGCAAAGTGTAAAACTTCCAAATCCGGACACCTGTTTACAATGCAACCTATCAGCGTGGCAATATTTAAGATAAAGTAATTCTACAACCGCCCGCCTAAGAACTGCCCGCTTTTTCGAGAAAAAGCAGGGC
>JAFWBN010000062.1 GCA_017507075.1 Alistipes sp.
ATGGTGCGCCCACAGAGCGGTGTGGCACTTGTAAACTCGGTAGGTTTGAACTACTCGGATGAGTGGGGTCGCAAGAAAAATGTAAAGTTCCAGGGTAGCTACTTCTTCAATAATACAAATACCAAAAATCTCTCTGAGAGTGATACATGGTATGAGGACCCATCGCCTGTGGATACTCTGCATACAGAGGGCTACTCAAAGACAATAAATAACAACCACCGTTTTAATGCGCGTCTTGATTGGAAGATTTCAAGAAATCAGTCTCTTATGTCGCGTACATCGCTAAGCTATCAGGGTAACAGCCCGGAATCTACAACTGAGGGTTATCAGTATGGAGAGAGCGGCCTATTGTACCAGTACGATAAGACGGACCGCAATAGCCGAGGAATATACTTCAATGAGTTCCTTCAGTATCGTGCAAAGTTGGGTAAGCCTGGCCGTACACTGACTGTTGATGGACGCTTTAACTATAGAAACAATAACAATAAGCGTTACCTTACATCAAACGAGTCTTCGGGAATATTTCCTTACGACTCTTCGCATACAGGTAACTATTTTGGTCAAGATGGCAATTGGCACGATATGCAGAATAATCCGTTGCTATATTCTCCTGTATATCAGATGATTACTGCACCTACAAGAGAGTATAACATAAGAGGTAATTTGACATACAATGAGCCGCTTAGTCAATATACTCAGATAAGCCTTCAATACCGCGTCTCGTATGAGGATGAGATTAAGGACCAGAGAGCATACTACTATGATAGCGATGCTTTTGACTCCTCTACCCAAAAAATCAACCAACAAATGACATCTAAGTACGAGAGCGGATATTGGACACATCGTGTAGGACCGGGCTTCCGTTACTCTAAGAACAAGAACACAATTGTAACCAACCTCTACTACCAGCGTTCAGCACTTGATGGTAATATTGTAGGCGACCAGAGCGACAAGATTAACAGGACATTTAACAATTTCCTCTACTTTGCGATGGTAAACTACACTTTCAATAAGGAGAACTCTATCCGTATGTATTTCCGTTCAAGCACAAATGCTCCTTCGGTTACTCAGTTGCAGAACATCTTTGATGTATCGACACCGCAGTATCTGAGCATCGGAAATAAGAGTCTTAATCCATCGTTCTCGCACAATATCAACTTCCGATATATCCACTCAAATATAGAGAAGGGCAGAACATTTATGTGGATGTTCTCTATGCAGAATCAGCAGAACTACATCTCCTCTTCTACCCTCTACTGCCCTACCGGCTTTGAACTTAGTGCTTTTGGGGAGGATGTAAAGGTGCCAACAAACTCAAAGGGCGACTATTATACCCCTCAGCGTATCACATCATACGAGAATTTGGATGGATATTGGACACTTAGAACACACATGAGCCTTGGTCTGCCACTCTCATTTATGAAGTGCAACCTCAACATTATGGCGGGTGTAAATTATAGCATCGTTCCTTCTGCGATATACAGTACACAGGGAAATGTTGTGGATAACATCATAAACCACAACTACACTATAAACATGGCGAAAAATATCGGTTATGATGCCTCATTTACTTTGGGAAGTAATATCTCTGAGAATATAGACTTTACCCTCTCATGGCGTGGACGATACAACCAGGCGTGGAATACAGCCTCTAAGGGTGGCGCAAAGAACGACTACTTTAACCATACCGCATCGGGAAACCTTAAGTGGGTATTTTGGAAAGGGTTTACCTTTACTGCATCATGTTCTTACAACCAATATATCGGTATTACTCAGGATTACAACGAGCAGTATATCCTCTGCAACCTCTACTTGGGTAAAAAGCTCTTCCGCAATAAGCGAGGAGAGATTCAGATTGGCGTAAACGATGTTGCTAATCAGAATACGGCATTTAGTCGTACCACAGGCTCAGGATATACAAAGAACATGACAAATAGTGTTATAGGTCGCTACTACAGCATACAGTTTGTATATAATCTGCGACACTTTGGCAAGCGTGGCTCAAAGCAGATGAAGGATTATGACTACAAAGAGTCGTCTGGTAGCGTAGGTATGAGCAATAGCAATGGAGGTATGCGTTTTGGTCCTCCAATGCGAAGATAAACTGAACTACATAAGGTTTTTTATAGTAGTGTGTGTACCTGCTACTGTTATGGTAGCAGGTTGGATGTCCGGGATTTGGTAGTTCGCCCGGGCATCCGTCTTTTTATGGCAAAAGTAGCCGTTATGCCGTATATCAGAGATAGTATCCAGAGTGTGGTAGTCTGCGAAGTTACATTGTCTAAAGTGCCACCCATTGTCTGCACACGGATAAACGCCTCTACTGCGCTGCTGCTTGGGAATATCTTGCCTAAGATATACATCCACTGTGGAAAGGCCTGAGGTGGCAGGGATGCACCACTGAGGAGCAGTATCGGTATTGAGGTCCAAAGAAGATACATCAGAGGCTGCTCAGCGCGGCTAAATAGCGTTGAAAGTGTTATTGCAAATAGTGTCGTGGAGAGGATAAATGGTATAATGACACCGCAAATATCTGCCGTAGAACCACACATGGGATAGCCGAAGATGTGGTAATGAATACCGAGGATATAGCTTGCAATTACAGCGCATATAGAGCAGTAAACCATTACTTTGGCAGCTGTAACAACTATAGAGGAGCTGAATCGGTCATATAACCTCTCTTTGCGCCACACTCCACCTGCCATGCATATAGCCACCATAGCGGTCTGCTGCAGAATTACAATAAGCACGGCGGGCATAATAAATGTTCCGTAACCTAAGTATGGGTTAAAGAGTGTATGAGATTGGTAGATTACGGGTAGTTGTGGTGCAAGGGAGTTGTTTAGGCTGAAAATAGCACCTGTAGCACCCTGCACAATCTGTCTGTACATCAAAAAGTAGCCCGCATCGCAATATAGCGATACTACAGCCTGATTGCAACTATTGATTCTCTCTTCAAACTCTTTGGGGATATAGACTATGCCGTATATTTTACGCTCCATAAGAGCCTTCTGAGCCTCTAAAATATCACCATATTGGAAGGCTGTGTAGATATATGGCGAGGCATTGAGCCGCACAATAACCTCTCTGCTTGATGCTGTGTGGCTATGGTCTATAACGGCTATAGGAACATTGTAAAGCACCTCTTTTGCATACCCAGAGGAGTAGAGCAGAGAGTAAAAAAGCGGTGCAAAGACAAGCACTATCATTATGCCGCCATTTTTGAAAATTGTGCGATATTCAAGAGCAAAAGCCTTTATAAAGTCTCTCATAAGCGTCTATATACAAAGAGTGGAAGAGTAAGAAACAACATCATATATCCCAAATCAGAGAGCGAGATATACCACTCTGCCCCACGCATAGCTTGGTCTATAAAGATATTCATGTAGTATGTAAATGGAAATAGGTGGCTGAATATTTGTAGTACCACAGCCATAGCCATTACAGGAAAGGTAAATCCCGAAAATGTAAATGCAATCACAGAGTATCCGCCACCTAAAGAGAGCGCAGTGTGTAGCGATCCGGAGATACCTACAAAGAGTATAGCTACAGCTTGGTATGAGAGTATAAGCATAGCGTTTGCAAGAGCGATAATGGTAATACTACCCTTTAGAGGTACTCCTATTACGCCAAAGAGTATAAAGAGCATTATGGCAGAAAGTACGCTCATTGTAACCGTTACGGGAAGACAAGTGGCGACAAGTTTGGCAACTGAGGTGATTTTGCTGCCATAGAGGGCATATATCGTGGTTATGAGTGTGAAAATTACAACCATCATAGCCATAAAGCATGGTGCAAGATAGTATGCGTAGTTCATGTATGGGTTAAAGAGCGTGTGTTCTGCTATTCTGATAGGCATAACTGTAGCCAAAGCCTTGTTGTACAACTCCCCTGCTGCTTGCAGGTACTCTATGGCTACACCTGCACCAAAAGTGGTGGCAACGGTCTGTATATCGCGCTCAATAAAGCCATTTGTAGATATGTTGGTTCCCGTGTTGTATAGCTCAATGTGGGTGGTGTTGCCACTAAGACAATTGTTCTCAAAGTTGTCGGGAATAACTACTACAGCGTAGGCTTTGCCGTCAAGAATAAGCTCTAACCCCTCGTGGCTACTCTCTACAGAGAAGACAATCTCTACGGCGGCTGTAGATTCAATCATATCTGCAACTCTTCTCGACAGGCTACTTTTGTCGTTGTCTAAAAGTGCTATAGGAAGATTCTTGATACCGCTTTTTGAGAAGAAACAGACAAAGAAAATTAGCGCAAAAATGGGTAAGACAAGTAGTGTGGTGGCATAAATACTATCCCTTTTTACTCGCTCTATTTCGTTAATAAAACTCTTAAACATTGCTCATATCTATTATTGTACTCATGCCCGGTCTTAAATCTTTGTAACTCTTTTCGGGGTACATCTTTACGGCAAAAGTTTTAATATCGAAACTCCCTTTTGTGCGTGTTGCGTTCCAGGTTGCAAAGTCTGCTTGGGCGGCTATATTGCCAACTTTTAGCATCACATACCTATCCAAAGCGGGGATATAGGCTCTAAAACTCATGCCCAACTTGATTTGTGGCAGCAGAGTCTCTTTGATGTTAAAAAGTACCCAAATATCGCTTAAATCGAGAATAGTTACCACTGTAGCACCGCTTCCGACAATCTCACCCTGCTGATGTGCAATAGCAGACACCTCTCCCGATACGGCGGCAAAGACCTTGCTGTCTGAGATATATGTCTCCACCTCGCTTATAGCTCCTTGAGCCTGCTTTACCTGTGCTGCCGCGGCTGCCTTCTGCTCTTGTGTAGCACCTGCAAGGGCGAGAGTGTATTCTGCATAGGCGGCATCTTCAGTGGCTTTCATGGCGGCAAAATTGGCTGTAGCCTCGTCAAGTTTTTGTTTTGGGATAACTCCATTTTGGTATAGTTTTGTTGCCCTATCAAAACTCTGTTCAGATAGCACTCTGCCCGCTTTAGCCTTCTGCCAGATGCTTTTGGTAGCAGAAATCTGCTCTACTCTTGCGCCTGCAAGGGTCTGCTTGTCTAAGGCCTCTGCAGCACTCTTTACAGCCTCTACTTGGGCAAGTTTTGCACTAAGTTCGGGCGTTGTAAGGCGGTATAACAGCTCTCCCTTTTTTACATAGTTACCCTCAGAGATATAGATTGTGTCAATTCTGCCCGCAATCTTTGAGGCCGCCTTGTATTGCTGACACTCAACCATGCCTTGCAATAATGTAGGCTCTGAAGCAGAGAGTCTCTTGCTTACGACAATCAAAACAATGGCAGAGAGAATAAGCAATATAAAGAGCAAAATGTAGTTAATATACTTCATATTCAACAACTATTTTATTCTGATTTTCACAATAGTCAATAAAACTGTTACTTGAACCTGAGGCTTGAAGCAACTCGGCTAAAGCAATATCAAAATTATATGCCGCCTCAAGCCTCTCTATTTGCGATTTGGCAAAGTTTATCGTAGCCTCTATAACCTCTGTAGAGGTGGTTGCGCCCTCGCTGAAGGCAACTTTTTTGACTCTGAGATACTCTTTGCTAAAAGCTACGGCACTCGAAAGCGATTGTGCCTTGGTTAGGTGCGATATTGTGGAGTTATAGAGAGAGTGGATAAGAAGGGAAATATCTCTCTGAGCCTCAATTTCAAGCTGCTCTACCCTTTTGTAGCTGCTTTTTGCCGAGCTGTATCTGTACTCTTTGTTCAGACCGTCAAAAATCTTGAAATTTACACCTACACCTATAGCCCACCTTGGGAGTATATCTGTTACCCTATGTGTAAAGCCACCACCTCCCATAAAGGCGATTTGAGGGAGTAATTCGGCTCTGTTTAGGGCGATATTTTGCTTTGCAAGCAGCCTTTGTTGCTCTATATACTCAAGTTGCGGGTTGCTCTCCGCAGCGCACCTCTGAAAAGAGGATAAATCCCCAATTGCTGTAACTATGAATATGGGAGTTGTTGTCGTTATTGTGGTGTTTAACCCTGTGGTTGAGCGTAGAGACTCAAGAGTGGTACTGCACTGAAGTATTGCACTCTTAAGGTCGCTCTCGGCTTGGGCGAGAGTGTATTTGGCATACAGCAACTCAACCTCTGCCACCATGCCGTTTTCCAACAGATGCTCCATATCGGAGAGATGCTCTCTAAAGCCTTGCACAACCTTTTGGCGGACTTTTACCACATTGCTTGCTAAAATATAGCCGAAATATCGCTTTACAAGCTCGGTTATGGTAACACATTGAGCCTCCTTGCTCTGAGATAGTGCCGCATTGTAGGCTATCTTTGCCGCCCGATTTGCCGCAATGATTCTTCCACCCGTAAAAATGGGTATAGTTATATCAGAGCCTATAAATCCGAAACTGCGTTTTTGAATAGTATATCTCCAATCAAGGCCAAAGAGCGGAGAGGTAAAACTCTGCCCCAAAATATCTTTGAGAGGGTTAAAATCTACAGATAAATCCTTCTGGGCATGGATATAGGCTCCTCGCAGGTTGACTTGAGGGAAATATAGGCCCTTTGCGGCTTGTAGATTGCGTTTTGCTGCAAGAACTTCAAACTCAGAGGATTTGATTTTTGCGCTGTATGCCTCAGTTAAGACAAGGGCATCTCTAAACGAGAGAACACTCTCTGCTCCTGCAGAGAAGTAAAAGAAAATAGTAAATAGAAACAGTCTGTATCTCATTGTCGTACCGTATTGTAGCAGTACGACAAGTGCCGTACTACCTGCTTAGCTCAATTACGGTAATCTCAGGCTTTGCTCCTATTCGCATATTGAATCCCACGCAGCCAATACCATCTGTAATATAGAGACTGCTGCCTGAATCTTGATATAGCCCGCTCCACTCTTTGTACATCAGCATAGCCGGCGAGAGTCTTACACCAAAGCACTCTACAGCAATCTGTGTTGCGTGAACATGCCCTGAGAGTGTCAGCTCGGCAAGATTATTATCTTTTATATTGTGCCACAGCTGAGGCAGATGTGAAATGGCTATATTGAAGAGCGAGTCAGGAATATGTGCAAAAATCTCGACAGCCTCAAATGTCTCAGGCGAGGAGAAGGAGTGCTTGTATTCCAATAGTGCATCTGTAAAGTCTATGCCCGTTACAGCAATTGAGTCAGCACCCTTTACTGCATATATCGTGCTATCTCTTAATAGACTCCACCCTGCTTGACCGATTTTGGTATTAAAGTGAGCGATATTTTCATGTCGAGGAAGTGAGATGCTATCCTTTACATAAGTACCCGTGTCGTGATTTCCAAGCACGGTATAGACGCCGTATGGAGCCTTGATTTTGGATAGTGAGGCGATAATTTCAGGCTTTAATTCGTCGTGCCTTATATGAATTAAGTCTCCGCCAAAGATAACCATATCTGCTCTCTGTTCAGCTATTTTGTCTATCAGACGAGGTATCTCTTTTTGCGGATTTACCATAGCACCGATGTGCAAATCAGAGAAGAACAGAATCCTAAAACCGCAAAAACTATCGGGGATATTTTCACTCTTAATCTCAACCCTCTTTACAGTTAAATCTGTTCGGGTGTTTATAATGCCGTTACCAAAGATATATAGCACAATAGAACATAAAATAGAGCCTACTATAGTGGCTACAACTCTGTTTTTGATTGTAAACCATCCGGCATAAAAGGCAAACCTTGCAATAGTTGTGGCGGTGTATATGGTAAGTATCCACGATGTGATACCCATCATTATTTGTGAGTTGTCCTTGACAAACAGAAAAGTTATACCTCCCACAACAAAGTGTAGAGCGTCAAGGATGGCTATAGAGATAAGGTGCCAAATCTTTCTTTGGCTTTTGTCGGTTATAATTCTGCAATAAGCCTTGTAGTCGCACCAAAATATGGAGAGAGAAATGGCTATAAATATAAATGTAATCATGGTGCAAAGTTATGTTATTTGTTCGATAAATCCAATACTAAAACAATTGGCATATAACTTGCAAAATAGTGTGTCGTAAATACTAATACAAGAGATTATGAAAAAAATTCTACTTCTTTGCATGGCGGCATCCGCTGTTTTGACCGCATCGGCTCAGAGACGCTATTTGGGGCGTGAACACAAAAAAGATGAGCCTACAGTCTATATTATATCGGTCAAGGAGTCCGATACAATATGGAGCAATAATCCTGCCCTTGCCCAGCAACATATCGCTGCCCAGCGTAGCGCAGCAGCAAAAGAGGCTGTTGCAGACCACACTCAGGCAACAAGAAAGGGCTTTCAGCAGGTAGATTCCCCTAATGTGGTGTTTGCAAATCACCAAAACTCTTTCTCGTTTGCCATTGGCGGATATGTGGCTTTAAGGGCCAGCTATAGTTTTAATGATGCTGTGGGTAATATTGATATGGTGCCGTATGATATCCCGATTGCATCCAATTTTGCCTCTCGTCAGGCTCTTGGTATGGATGCAACAACTTCGCGCCTATATCTGCGTGCTATAGCCAACCCTAAAAGGCTTAAAAACCCTGTTATAATCTATTTTGACGCCGATTTTAGAGGTGGTAGCCGTGGTAGCTATACTCCTCGTCTGCGCTCAGGATATGTATCGGTTGCCGGATTTACTTTTGGTCGCGATGTAACAACTTTCTGCGATATTACGGCGGCTCCTACAACTATTGATTTCCAGGGCCCTAATGCCTATAATTTCAACTTCGCAACCATGATTAGATATGAACTTCCGTTCCTAAATAATCACATGAAGTTTGGAGTTGCAGCCGAGATGCCTACCGTATCAGGTAGTTATGGCAACACTTTCCAATCTGTTCCGCAGCGTATTCCCGATTTCCCTGTCTATTTGCAGGTTATGTGGGGTAAAAACAGAGAGAGCCACTTTAGAGCATCTGCTGTGTTCCGTAATATGTACCTCTATAACGATGCAAGACAGACCACTACAGACCTCTTTGGCTGGGGTGTTCAGGCAAGTGGTAATATACATATAGGTAAGGTGTTACAGCTCTTTATGAACGGTGTCTATGGTGAAGGTATAACCCCTTATATTCAGGATTTGACCGGCTCAGGACTCGATTTTACACCAAATCCTGCAGATAATACCCGTATCCAGACAATGCCTATGTGGGGATGGCAGGCTGCGGCCCAGATAAACCTCTTCTCTAACCTATTTATCTCAGGAGGTTACTCTATGGTGCAGGTGCAGCATAAAAACGGATTCTACTCTGATAACCAATATAGACGAGGCGAGTACATCTTTGGAAATATATTCTATTCACTCTCCCCTCGTTGCAAAGTCGCTGCAGAGTATTTGTGGGCCGCCCGTAAAAATATGGATGGAGCAAATAATCACGGAAATAGGATTAACCTGCTCTTTAAGTACAGCTTCTAAATAATTTGTCGTGATAGCACGGCATCTACTTCCGCTAACAAAAAGTACCCGCAATGAGCAGTACGAAAGTACAGCCCATCGCGGGTATTTTTGCCGAGCGTTGTACCTGCCGCGCTCTGACGACAAATTGGTGCAAGATATATGCGTAGTGCTGTCGGGATTTTTTGCCGAGCGTGGCATCTATGCCCTTCTAAGCACAAATGGGTACTCTAATTGAGCGGAGGGGGAACTTTTAGGGCCTATAGTGAGCGCAACGCTAAAGTTCTGCAGGGCATCGAACCCAGCAGAACTTTTTTGTTGTTTTAGGGTTTTTTGTTATCTTTGCAAATAAATTTTATTTGATATGTATTTTACGGGTATAATCATAGGCGTTGCTACATTTTTCATTATCGGACTATTTCATCCAATAGTAATTAAGAGTGAATACTATTTTGGCGTGAAGTGTTGGTGGGTATTTGCGATTATGGGTATAATTACCATTGCAGCATCGCTTGTTGTTGAGAATATTCTGCTCTCTACGCTACTTGCCGTATGGGGAGCATCATCTTTTTGGAGCATAAAAGAGTTGTTTGAGCAGAGGGAACGAGTGAGAAAAGGCTGGTTTCCGAAGCGTGAAAAAAGATAGTGAGAAGTTTTACCTCAATACTGTATCTTGTCTGTGCATCACTACTCTCTCTGTGGTGTGTGGTCTGCTTTGTTCCAAAAACTCCCAAAAAATTTACAGAGGTCAAGCAACCTGAAAAGGTAAAGATTATATTTGTTGGAGATGTGATGTGTCATGCAGCACAACTCTCTAAGGCAAAGACTAAAACGGGTTATAACTTCAATAATAGCTTTAAGTATGTTAAGACTATATTTGCCGATGCAGATTTAGTTGTTGCCAATCTTGAAACACCACTCTCTACAACTCCGCCCTATAGCGGTTATCCGACCTTTAAGTCGCCGGCAGAATTGGCTACGGCACTCTCTGCAGCAGGGGTTGATGTAGCTGTTACGGCAAATAATCACGCCTTAGACATGGGTTCTGAGGGATTGCTCTCGACGCTGCGCATTTTGGAGGATTGCGGCATTAAGAGTGTGGGAACATATCCCGATAAAAATAGCGCACTTACAGCCTCTCCGCTATTTATTGAGTGCAGAGGTGTAAAATTTGCCCTGCTTGCATATACCTATGGTACAAATGGTATCAAGGAAGAGGATGGTGTTGTTGTGGGTAGGCTTGATAGAGATTTAATCTCAGCTGATTTAGAGCGTTGTGCAGGAGCTGATTGCACAATAGCTTTCTTGCATTGGGGCGACGAGTATTCCGCTACAGCAAATATAGAGCAACAGAAATTAGCCGATTTTTTACACAGCAGAGGGTGTAGTATTGTTGTCGGCTCACATCCTCATACAGTTCAGCAGGCAGAGTGTTCAAAAAGAGAGGTTACCATATATTCACTCGGTAATTTTGTCTCAAATCAGCGTTTTAGGTACTCTGATGGCGGCATTATGGCAGAGGTTACGGTTGAGAAAAATGGCAATGATTGTAGCTTCTGGCTCAATATTATCCCCGTTTGGGTGCGTCAGCAAGATTACGCCGTAATTCCTAAAAATGTGGGAGATACACTCTCCATGACAGCGGAGCAGATGGCGGCGTACAACCTCTTTATGGCAGATACTGAAGAAAAATTTACACCTCAGTTTTAACCTTTGCCTTCCAATAGTATCTATTAAGTGAAATCGATTGCAAATGGCAAGCTCGGATATAGCCTTAATAATCAAGCGTCTGAGGTCGGCAGACGATAGAACACTGGCGTTTGATTGGATAATCGAGCGGTACAGTGAGAGGCTTTATTGGCATTGTCGTCGCATAGTGGTTTTGCATGAAGATAGTCAAGATGCCCTGCAGGATACATTTGTAACGGCGTTTTTGTCAATAGGTAACTTTCGAGGTGAGACGGAGAGTTCTTTGATAGCGTGGCTTTATAAAATAGCAACAACAGTGGCGATAAAGGTGCTAAAACGCCGTCGAAAGCACTTTTTTACATCTTTGGATTCGCTCTCAACAGAGCTTATTGCAGACTTTGAGGGAGAGATTGCAACAGATGCAGATCAAATAGCTGTAAAACTGCAGAGAGCAGTATTGGCATTACCTACAAAGCAGAGGTTGGTATTTAATATGCGCTACTATGATGAGCTTGCTTTTGAAGAGATTTCGCAAATAACGGGTCAGAGTGTTTCGACACTTAAAACCAATTACCACTACGCAGCAAAGCGTGTTAAGCAGAGTGTCAGTGAGTTGGATTATGAGTAATATGGATAAAATAAAGAGTATGCCCTATCGTCTTGAAGAAGGGGCGTTGGAGAGACTGAAATTCAGTAGCAGAGTTGCTATAGCAGATGCTGTGTCCCAGAGAGAGAGGCGACAGCGAGGTGCAAAGTTAGGCTTTTCGGTTGCTTTGGTTGCATGTGTTGTCTTGGCTCTCTTTGTCTTTGCGGATTTTACGCAAACAACAAGCTATGAGCAGTTTCTGACAAAGGTTGCAGATGCTCCGATGGATACACTGTACGAAATGTCAGCTGATGTTGTTGAGTATGCAGAAGATATAACCCTATTTATAAATTAAAGACTGAAAAATTATGAAAAAATTATTTGTTGTTGCAATGTTTGCAGTAGCTGCACTCTTAACTCAAGATGTTGTGGCTCAGGGTAAGAAAACTCCAAGCAATGAGGTTGATAAGTCAAAACATGAGCTTCTGATGAATACCCGATTGCAGATGCTTAAAGACGAACTTAAGCTTTCAGATGAGCAGTTTGCTGCTTTCGAGCCTGTGTATCGTGAGTATCGTAAGGTTGTTGGAAAGGTTGCCGATGCGAAGGGCGCAAGAGTAAAAAGAGAGGAACTGACAAATGAAAATGCAATGAAAGTTATAGCTACACGCCTCTCAAACACCATCAACACATCATCTGTAAAGCAGAAATATATGTGGATTTTTGCTGAGGTTATCGAACCACTTCAGATTGAGAAACTCTACCGTGTAGAGGACCGCATAGCCAAAGAGGCTCGCAAGATTGTTCAGTATAAAAAATAGAGCGGAATTGAACCGTTTCAAGTAAATTTTTTTCAATTAGGTTTTTTAATATTAAGTTTTTTCGGAAGAAGTTGTTTGACAAGGTGGTTTCTGCGTTACGCTTGCCCTTAAAATGCTCACATACGCCAAGTATGCTCCGCTTTTTCGAGATACGCAAGCCTTGAAATCCCTCTTGTTATACAACTTCTAACAAAAAGGGAGTGTCTAAAAAAATTGTTAGACACTCCCTACTTTGTTAAAATCATTTTTTTATAGACTACGAGGTGTTTTACCTGTATGCTTTTTGAAAAACTGCACAAATGCCGATGAACTTGAAAAGTTGAGTTGGTCGGCAATCTCTTGTATTGTCATATCGGTTGTGCGAAGCAGCATCTTGGCATCTATAAGTATTGCCTCGTGTATCCAATCAAGTATAGGCCTGCCTGTTACTCGCTTTATAGCTGTTGATAGGTATTTAGGTGTAAGATTTAGTTTGTCGGCATAGAACTTTACGCTACGATTATTTTTGTAGTTTGTGGCTAACAGCTGAAAAAATCTGTCCGATAGATTATTTGCCTTAATGTCTGATAATTCATCTTTAGTCTCAAAAATTTTTTCGTATTCCGCCAAAATCTCCAGAATAAGGGCAAAAAAAATCGAGCGAATAATCTCTAACCTATATTTGCTATACTCCTTCGATTCTTTGTATATAAAGCGATAGTAACTTTGCAAATCATCAAACTTATCATCGGCAATCTTTATCACTGACAGATAACGAGAGTAGCTGAATATACTTGTGTCAATTGGCGAAGGCATATTGAGGATGTAGTCCATCGAGACGGCTATAGCATTACTCTGCAGCATAAGCGAAGGGGTGATGTTGTTGATTACATGGTTCTCAGGTAGCACGATGACATTATTTTTCGACAGCTTATACTCCTTACTATCCACGCAAATAGTGCCACCATCAGCCTTGCAAAGCAGAATTACTATTCCGTTGCGAATTAGTATTTGATTTGATATTTCACAATCAGTAAGCCTGGCATTTAAGTTGATTATAATATCATCACCACACTCTGCTATCATTTGTGAAATGTCAATCTCTTCAATTTTTCTATTTTTATGCATATAAAGCGAAGTTTTATAAACCTAAAATCCGCAACTATCATCCAATACACGATTAAGGGTAGATTTATGAGTCGTTAGTAGCAGCTTTCAGTAAAAAGCAACAGCACAACATCAATATGTAGCCACCATCCCCTTACCCCACGATGCGACTTGAG
>JAFWBN010000063.1 GCA_017507075.1 Alistipes sp.
CGTCGGGCAATGTAACCATTGACATCAACAACGGCAAGAAGGTCGTTGAGGTTGAGGCCGGTGGTAACCTTCTTTCGACACTCGCTACGGCAGACATCTTCCTTCCATCGGCTTGTGGTGGTAAGGGTGCCTGCGGACAGTGCAAGTGTCAGGTATTGGAGGGTGGCGGCGAGGTTCTTCCTACCGAGACCGGTTTCTTTAACCGTAAGCAGATTCGTGACCATTGGCGTTTGGGCTGCCAGGTTAAGGTTAAGGAGGATATGAAGATCGCAGTACCTGATTCGGTATTGAGCATCAAGAAGTGGGAGTGTGAGGTTGTGTCGAACCACAACGTTGCTACTTTCATCAAGGAGTTTGTTGTTAAGTTGCCGGAGGGCGAGCATTTGAACTTCCGCTCGGGTGGTTATATTCAGATTGATGTTCCTGCAATCACTGTCGATTACAAGGATATCGATGTTGATCCACAATACGAGGAGGATTGGGTGAAGTTCGGTCTTCGCGATTTGAAGATGGTTAATCCGGAGCCACAGGTTCGTGCATACTCTTGTGCAACCTATCCAGCCGAGGGTGATATCATCCGCTTGAATGTTCGTATCGCAACTCCTCCATTCGGACCAGACCGCAAGATGTTGCCTGTAAATCCGGGTGTATGTTCGTCGTACATCTACTCGCTCAAACCGGGCGATAAGATTACGATGTCGGGTCCTTACGGAGAGTTCTTCTTGCCGGACAACCTGCCTGATACACAGGAGTTGATTTTCATCGGTGGTGGTGCAGGTATGGCTCCTATGCGTTCGCACATTATGCACCTCTTTAAGACCGAGAAGACCAAGCGTCCTGTAACGTTCTGGTATGGTGCTCGTTCGCTCAAAGAGGCGTTCTATTTGGAGGATTATGCTGCAATCGAGCGTGATTTCCCTAACTTCAAGTTCAACCTTGCATTGGACCGTCCTGATCCGGAGGCTGATGCTGCCGGTGTGGATTACAAGGTTGGTTTCGTTCACAATGTGTTGTTCGAGAACTACCTCAAAAACCACGAGGATCCAGAGGGTTGTATCTACCTTATGTGTGGACCTCCAATGATGGTTGGCGCGGTAGAGAAACTCCTTGATTCACTCGGAGTGCCACCGGAGAATATTCTTTACGATAACTTCGGCGCATAAAGATTGATTTTAAGCAGTATTTACTGCCGCTAATATCAAAACAATAAAGGGTTGTATAAATGCACAACCCTTTATTGTTTTTTTGCCGAAAATCTCTTTTGGCGTTTATAGTGATAACTTAAATAGTTAAAGATGCATAAATTTTACAGATTCTAAGAATTTTTACTACCTTTGTGTAAAACTGTACTATTATGAAACGACTATTTACACTGTTTATCTCTTTGTTTATCCTCTTCTCTGCTTCTGCTCAGTCAGAGACTATAGGCTCTTCTACACTTACACCTGAGCAACTTTATGATATGGCTGATAAACTTTCAGGCGAGAATAATCATGCCGAGGCGATGAAATACTATCGTAAAGCAGCAGAGCAGGGTCATGGATACGCACAACTGAATTTAGGAAACTATTATATGCGTGGAGATGTTGTTCCGCAAGACTATGCAGAGGGCGTTAAATGGATTAGAAAGGCAGCAGAGCAGGGCGTTCCAAGGGCTATGTATAGTTTGGGCTGGTCTTATGAGGCAGGTAATGGTGTCGAGAAAGATTTAGCTGAGGCTATAAAGTGGTATCATAAATCTGCAGAGACAAACTTTAGTCATGCTCTATTTAGATTGGGATTCCTCTATCTTACAGGTACAGGTGTCGAGACAGACTATACAGAGGGCTTTCATTGGACCAAAAAAGCCGCAGACAAGGGCCATGCTATGGCATGCGGTAATGTAGGATGGTGCTATGAAAACGGAAATGGCGTGGCACAAGATATAAATGCAGCTATATCATGGTATGAGAAAGGCGCAGCTAAAGGCGATTCATATTGTAAAGATGCGTTGAATAGGTTGAAGCAGTAATATAATTTATTGTGAATTTGCCGTGATAGTGGCACATTTACTGCCGCTGTCTCATCTTCGGCAAAGGGAAATACGCTTAGTATGTCCCTTCGCCTCAGATTTCAACGAGCGTTGTAAATGCACCACTCTGACGACAAATTGGGTGCTTTGATTTGGCGGAGGTTGAGCGCAAACAGAACAAACTAAGTTTTGCTGTACTCGGATTTAGGAAAACCATCGCAGATGGTACAAAGAAAATAGTCCTTAGAGGTCGAGCTTGCTCGAAAACTCTGAAGGACTATTTTGTTTGTAATAGCCGCAAGGCTATCCTAAATCCGCACACGCCCAAAAACGAAGTTTTTGCTGAATGTTTTTGGTGCCGCTTTTTTCAAAAAGCGGCGGTACTTAAGCTGTACTCGAAACTGCGGGCAGTTGTCGAGGCGGAGTTTAGTGGAAGAAGATGGATGAAATCTCCTTATAGTTATGTACGCGCTCGATAACCTCAGCGAAGATGTCTGCGCAAGAGAGTACGGTAAACTTGTGCAGATCTTTTTCTGGGTTGAGTGGAATAGTATCGGATACTATAACCTCTTCGAGTGCGCTTTCGTTGATTCTATCATAGGCTTTGCCTGAGAGTACGGGGTGTGTGATTGCTGCGCGAACAGATTTTGCGCCCTTCTCCATAAGCATATTTGCAGCCATGCAGATAGTACCTGCTGTGTCAATCATATCATCCACGATAAGTACATTTCTACCCTCTACATCGCCGATAGCTGTCATAGAGCCGACAACATTTGCCTTTGCGCGCTCCTTATGAGAGATAATAATAGGAGTGCCGAGCAGTTTTGCGTATGTTCCTGCTCTCTTTGCGCCACCCATGTCAGGAGCTGCAATAGAGAGGTCTTCGATACCCAAGCTTTGGATATAAGGTACAAACATACCGCTTGCATAGAGAGCATCAACAGGAACCTCAAAGAAACCCTGAATCTGGTCTGCATGCAAATCCATAGTCATAACGCGGTCAACACCTGCCGCTGTAAGCATATTTGCAACGAGCTTTGAGGTGATAGGTACTCTTGGACGGTCTTTGCGGTCCTGACGAGCCCAGCCGAAGTAAGGGATTACTGCAATAACCTTGTAAGCTGATGCACGACGCGCTGCGTCAATCATCATCAGCAACTCCATCAGATTGTCTGACTTAGGGAAGGTTGATTGGATGATAAACACGGTACAACCGCGAATAGACTCAGCATAGCGAGGCTGGAACTCTCCATCACTAAACTCAAGGCACTCGCAGTCTCCGAGTGTTGTGCCGTAAGCGGCAACGATTTTCTCTGCAAGGTATCGCGAGTTGCGACCTGCGAAGAATTTGATTTTGTGGATAGCCATAAAGGTAAGTTTTTGTATCTATTAAACTTATAAATTTTCTACTGCACAAATGTAGCTATAAAGTTTTTAATTATCACTACATTTATTAAAATATTTTAATATACTCTCTATAAATTGCACAATCTCCTCTCTGCCTGTACCTTTTTCAGACGATGAGATTAGCATTGGCGGCAACTCTTCCCAATTTTCTAAGAGTGTCTGCTTGTATTTAGAGACACTGCGTTCAAGTTGGGCTTTAGAGAGTTTATCAATCTTTGTAAATATCAATCCAAACGGGATAGAGTTTAGACCCAGCTGTTCGATAAACTCAAGGTCTATCTTCTGAGGGTCAAGGCGCGAGTCGATAAGCACAAAGAGGAAGTGCATCTTTTCGCACTTAAAGACATAGTCTGTAATAATTTTTGCAAATGTTCCACGAGAGCTTTTGGATGTGCGGGCATATCCATATCCGGGCAAATCGACCAAATACCACTCATTGTTTATAAGGAAATGGTTTATCAGTTTTGTCTTGCCCGGGGTTGCTGATACTTTGGCAAGTCCTTTATGCTGTGTGAGCATATTTATCAAGGATGATTTACCGACATTGCTTCGACCAATGAAGGCAATATCAGGAAGATTATCCTTAGGGACTTGTCCGATTTTTTCGGAGCTGCACTTAAAAGTTGCTCGTGTAATCATTATAACAGCACTCTTATTTAACCTCTGTAAGTTCAAGAACAACACTGCGGAAGTCGTTTCCTGTGCGCACCTCTCCGAGAGGAGCATTGCGAGTAAAGCCCTTTACAAGCTCAGGAATAACAATACCCTCCTCCATAAGGAATTTGCCGCTGATAGTCTTTCCATTGATAGCTACAGGTTTGCCCTCAACCTCTGGGGCTACTTCGCGGATAGTATATTTTGCATCAGGATTAAGACCCTGCAGGCGGATAACGATATTTGACATCTCATGCTTGAATAGGTGGCGGTAAGCAAACAGAACGGCTCTATCTTTAGCCTCTGTTACATACATAAGAGATGTAAAGTCTCTCTTGCCCTCGTATGGAGATACAAGGCGGTACAAATCTCCCTGCTGAACAACAGGACGGATAATCTTATACTCGGCAATAGCACGCTTTGCATACTCTTTTTCGGCATCGTTCAATTTTGAAGGCACCATCTCCATACCCAAACGGCACATTGAGGCCACATCAAAACGATATTTAATAGGTATAAGACGCTGAGTATATTTGCTGTATGCCGAGCCGACATGAGCTGCCAACATATTTGATGGGAAGAAGTTCATAGCTCCCCACTGGATAAGTACGCGGTGATATGCATCTGTCTGGTCAGAGGTCCACATCTCCTGGAAGTATGGCATAAAGCCGTAGTTGAGGCGCGAACCACCAGATGCGCAAAGCTGTATTACAACATGTGGATACTTAGCACGAATACGCTTCAGAATCTTCTCAAGAGCAAGGGTAAAGTCAACAGAAAGGTTTGACTGCAGAGCCTTTGGAAGATATTGACTCTGCGCATTGTGCATAGACATATTATTATCCCACTTGATGTAGTAGATGTCAGGGTATTCGGTAAGCAGATTATCAACAATGCTGAATACATGGTCTTGAACTTTAGGATTTGTAAGGTCGAGCAATAGCTGAGTCTTACCACGCCCGAAAGTAGGCTCAAAGTCTGGATGGCGCAATACCCAATCAGGGTGTTTCTCATAGAGTTCACTCTTAGTATTGACCATCTCCGGCTCGATCCAAATACCGAATTTCATGCCGTTGCTATGAGCAAGGTTTATTAGTGGACGAATACCGTTTGGCAATTTTGATGGAGCAATCTCCCAGTCGCCAAGTGATGTTGTGGCATTGTTGCGTGGATACTTGTTACCAAACCATCCATCATCAACAACGAACATCTCACCGCCTAACTGAGCAAAGTCTCTGGTCATATCAACCATGCTGGTCTCGCTAATGTCAAAGTGTACGCCCTCCCAAGAGTTGAGTAGTATCTCGCGCTGCTTTGTTCCGTCTAACAGTTGGTGCTTACGAGCCCAACGATGCAGAGAACGAGTAGCTTCGCCCTTACCATTTGTTGCGTATGTGAATACCATCTCCGGAGTTGCAAGTGATTTGCCTCCTGCAAGGGTATAATCACTTGCCGCAGGGTTGATACCTCCCATAAAGAGGGTCGAAACTCGCGCCATGGATGTATTGTAGAACTCGAAATGAGAGTTACCCATCCATACAAGAGTCGCTGCAATAACAGGACAAGCTGTCTCATCAAGACGACCATCAAGGCCAATCATGAATGAGGCATTTTGGTACTGAGAGATTCTTGTACTTGTCTGAGTGGAGATAGTATGAACGCCGTTTGGCAGAGGAATTACATTTTCGTTAAACTCATTTTTTACATTTCCGTCAAGATGTAGCAATACACAATTATCAGACTGTATAGGCAGTACGGCAGACATATATTTCTGAAGGACTACAGGTTTTTTGCCCTCGTTGAAATACTCGGTGTTCATTTTGACAATATCACAATCGTTGTATGCCGAATAGTTTACCTTAACAACCAAATTTGGATGTGCTACATCACGCAACCATACCGAAAGGGTAG
Source organism: Alistipes sp. (assembly GCA_017507075.1). Classification (GTDB taxonomy): domain Bacteria; phylum Bacteroidota; class Bacteroidia; order Bacteroidales; family Rikenellaceae; genus Alistipes. The sequence goes on from JAFWBN010000063.1 coordinate 5,984, forward strand.
ATATCGGATTACCCTCTATCTGCTCAACTTTATCAACCACAAATTTTGTAGCATTGTCGCCATCGTGTTGCTTTACAAGTGATGCGTAAGGGGCATCGCAACGAGTACCAAAAGCAGGGTAGGCATCATATTTAAGCATCCTGCCTGTAGCGTGAATATCAGAAACATCCGCCTTGGCACCATAATAGCGGAAAAAGAGCTGCTTGCCCTTCTCTGCAGATAGAACGATGGTTGTGTTTGGTGTCGAAAGGGTGTAGTCTTTCGCAACAATAGTACCAACAACTGCAAGCAGTAAAATGGTTGTTAAAAGTCTCTTCATGAATTGCGACGGTTTATAAAAAGTTGCGTAAAATTTATTTGTCTCCTAAATGTTTTACTCTACGGTTACAGATTTTGCAAGGTTACGAGGCTGGTCAACATTTCTACCCTTATTAACAGCTATGTAGTAAGCCAAAAGCTGCAAAGGTATTGCTGTGAGCAGTGGTGTGAGACACTCTGAAATCTGAGGTACCTCAAGAACATAGTCTGCCATCTCAGATACAATGGTATCGCCCTCGGTTATAATGGCAACCACCTTACCGCCACGCGCTTTTACCTGCTGGATATTGTTGATAGTCTTCTCATAAACCTTATCTTTGATTGCGATAACCACAGATGGCATATCGTTGTCAATAAGGGCAATAGTTCCGTGCTTCATCTCAGCTGCAGGGTAGCCCTCAGCGTGGATATAAGAAATCTCCTTGAGCTTCAGTGCGCCTTCAAGAGCAGATGGGTAGTTATATCCGCGACCAAGATAGAGGAAGTTGTGAGCGTATGTAAATATCTTTGCAAGGTCCTGAATCTTATCATTGAGTTTGAAAATATCCTTGATAAGGGTTGGTATGCGACGAATATCTGAAGCTACAGTCTGTAGAGTCTCCTCTGAAACAAGACCCTTCATCTGACCGATAAGCAGAGCCATCATGGCAAGCACTGTAACCTGACCTGTAAATGCCTTTGTTGATGCTACACCAATCTCAGGACCTACATGGATATAGCAACCTGAGTGTGTTGCACGAGGTATCGAAGAGCCGATAACATTGCAGATACCAAATACAAATGCACCGTGAGACTTCGCAAGCTCAAGAGCGGCAAGTGTATCGGCAGTCTCTCCGGACTGAGAGAGGGCGATAAGTACATCCTTGTCGGTAACAACAGGGTTGCGATAACGGAACTCACTTGCATACTCAACCTCTACAGGAATACGACAGAAATCCTCGATAAGCTGCTTACCAATAAGAGCTGCATGCCAAGAGGTACCACAGGCAACAATGATGATTCTATTTGCTCCAAGGAACTTCTCTTTATGCTCTACAACACCAGAGAGGACAACACTCTTACCATCGGCAGAGATTCTACCACTGATACAGTCAGCCAAGGTGCGAGGCTGCTCAAAAATCTCCTTAAGCATAAAGTGTGGATAGCCACCCTTCTCAAGCTCCTCGATAGACATCTGCAACTCGGTAATATGTATCTCGCTTTCGCTTGTACTCTTGCTGTCATAGACCTTAAGCTCTTTGCCACGGTTGATTACAGCAATCTCGCCGTCGTTCAGATACACAACTTTGTTTGTGTATTCAATAATCGGAGTGGCGTCTGATGCAAGGAAAAACTCGCCATCACCAACACCTATAACAAGTGGAGAGGATTGGCGTGCAGCGATAATCTGGTCCGGATTATTACGGTCAATAACTGCAATGGCATAAGCACCGATAATTCTCTTTGTCGCCTCCTTTACAGCATCAAACAAAGAGCAGTTATTCTTGTGCATGATATATTCAATAAGGTGTACAGCAACCTCTGTATCGGTCTCGCTGATAAACTCGTATCCATGACGAATCAGAGCCTCCTTCAGAACGGTGTAATTCTCGATTGTTCCATTGTGAACAAGCGCAAGGTTGCGAGACTGAGAGAAGTGTGGATGGGCGTTAATATCATTAGGCTCGCCGTGTGTAGCCCATCGTGTATGGGCAATACCTACAGCTCCACTCAGGTCCTTATTCTGAGCGTAATGCTCAAGAGCCTCAACCTTTCCTTTGGACTTGTATATATTTAACTCTCCATCCTCAGCAATCATAGCAACACCAGATGAATCGTAGCCTCTATACTCCAAACGATGGAGACCCTGAATCAAAATGTCGTAAGCTCTGCGCTTACCCAAATAACCTACAATTCCGCACATAATAAATTTTGTTAGTTAATATATTTTTATAATTTTCTTCCTCGTTAAAGGCCATAAAACACGCAAATATAGTGAAAAAACTCCGAAAATCATCAATTTTACCGTACAAAATAACACTTAGACAAAAACAGCTACTATAAAGGTGGAAATTTGAGGATTATTTTGTATCTTTGCTCCGAAAAAGTGAGATTATGGTAGTAGAGACAATAAATGACTATTTGCAGAGTAATCGCAGACTTGTTATCCCCTCTTTTGGAGCCTTCGTGGTAAAGGAGAGTGGTGAGATACTCTTTTCGGAGCTGCTCAAAACTGATGATGGAGTTTTGCGAGGATTACTTGTTTCAAAGGGTTTAAGGGAGATTGAGGCGGCAGGAATTATTGATCGTTTTATCTTTGAGGTCAGACATGCTCTTCAGGAGTCTGGAATATGCCCAATTATAGGCTTAGGTACATTTCGTAGGGATGCCGAGGGTATTATAACCTTTGATTCGACTAAGCCTGCTGTTGTTGCTATTCCGGTTAAACCTGTTCAGACTGTTACGCCGTCTCAGACGGCTCAAAGTCAGCCAACAGTCCAGGTTCAGACTCCACAATCTGCTCCACACCCTGCATCTGTGCCACCACATCGAAGAGCTGCTGCTTCAAGGCCTGTAGCAAAGCGTTCAGGGGGTGGTATAATGTGGTTTGCAGGTATTGTTATCCTCGGAGCACTTATAGCTCTCGGATATGGTATCTATTGTATGGCTACTGCTCCTGATAGAGATTTGGATGCCCAGATGGATGCTCAGAGAATACCGATGATTGAAGTCCCTACAACAAGTGATAAATAACTATGGATATCCTTTCTGTAAAACAACGCTTTGGCATTATAGGCAATTCGGAATTGCTCAATCGTGCACTTGAAATCGCACTTAGAGTTGCTCCGACAGACCTTTCTGTCCTTGTTACAGGCGAGAGCGGAGTGGGTAAAGAGTTTTTTCCGCAGGTTATTCACGCCTATTCATCAAGAAAACATAATAAGTATGTTGCTGTAAACTGTGGCGCAATTCCTGAAGGTACTATAGATTCAGAGCTTTTTGGTCATGAAAAGGGAGCTTTTACCGGTGCTACAGAGTCCCGTAAAGGCTACTTTGAAGAGGCAGATGGAGACACTATTTTCCTTGACGAGGTTGGTGAGTTGCCACTCTCAACACAAGTCAGATTGCTGAGAGTCTTGCAGACCGGTGAGTTTATAAAAGTAGGCTCTGCAAAGGTTCAAAAAACCAATGTGAGGGTTGTGGCAGCCACAAATAATGATTTGCAGCGGGCAATTGCAGAGGGGCGTTTCCGTGAGGATTTATACTATAGACTAAATACTGTGCCAATCTCTGTTCCGGCACTCAGAGAGCGACCAGAAGATATATATCTGTTATTCAGAAAATTCGCCTCGGATGTTGCTGTACAGTATCGTATGCCGGCCATTACCCTTGACGCTCAGGCAAGGGAGTTGCTTGAGAGATACCATTGGCGTGGAAATATCCGTCAGCTGAAAAATGTTGCCGAGCAAATCTCAGCCATCGAACAGAGCCGTGAGATTACCGCTCCGATACTCTCCGGATATTTAACAGAGGGAAAGACAACATCCTCTCCAAGCCTGTCAGGTGCATCAACCTTCGATGATATGAATACGGAGCGCGAGTTGCTCTATAAGGTGCTATTTGATATGCGCACCGACATAAATGACATGAAAAGGTTGCTGCTTGAGATGCGTGGTTACACACCATCTCAACCTATGCACCATGAGCCAAGAAAAGAGTTTGCGGCTCTTCTCCCGCCTTCATCAATACACCACTCAGCACCTGATTATGCAGAGAGTGAGGAGGTTATTGATGAACAGCCACAGCCGGCAACAAAGGCGGATATGCAACGAGAGCAGATTATAAAGGCTCTTCGTCGCAATGGAGGCTCTCGCCGTGCAGCCGCAGCAGAGCTATTTATGTCTGAAAGAACACTCTATCGTCGAATTAAAGAGTTGGGTATCGAATAATGAAAAAGTCTGTTTTTATTGCAATATTATCAGCCCTGATGATGCTTACAGCCTGTACTGTAAAGTATTCATTATCAGGCGCATCTATACCACCAGATGCAAAGACTTTTAGCGTGGCTTACTTTCCGAATAATGCACCTATGGTTGCACCTGTTCTTAGTGCCACCCTTACCGATGAGCTCACTCAGCGTTTTGCCACTCGTACAAACCTTGCACAAGTTGAAGAGGGTGGTGATTTTGCCTTTGAGGGCGAGATTGTAGGATATAGTTCTACAACATCTTCGGTTTCAAGTGGTGATTACGCTCTGCAAAACCGCCTCACTATAGCTATCAAGGTTAAGTTTACAAACGCTATAGACGATAAGATGTCATTTAACAGAAACTTCTCGGCATACGCAGACTATGACTCTACAAAACTGCTCACCGAGGTTGAGGGAGAGCTTATTCCGCAAATCGTTGAGCAACTTGTAACAGATATTTTCCAGGCAGCAGCCTCAAATTGGTAGTATGAGCAGAGTGGATAACAAAATTGTCAATATAGACCTTAAAAACTACCCGTGGTGTAGTGTGGCAAGGGTAATTTCTGCACAAAAGTCTGGAAAAACAGATGACTTGGAGAGACTTCTGCAAACTAATAGAGCAGTCTCTGTATTACGACTTAAAAGTGTTGATATAGAGCGACTTAAAGAAGTTACCCAAGGCGAAATAATAGACCGTTTCTTGCGCCTTGATGACTATAGAGTTGTGGCAGACGAAAGCGCAGATATTGATGATGTTTGCACAGAGGCATCTTTTGAAGAACAAGACGATATTGTTACAGAGGAGATAGCAGAAATTTATGCAGCACAAGGCCTTAAAAACCAAGCTGTTGAAATATATCGTAAATTAAGTTTGCTAAATCCGAAAAAAAGTGCTTACTTTGCAAGCCAAATAGAGAAATTACAAAAATTATAATTATTTAGAATATGTACACACTTTGTATTGTATTGGTACTTATCGCAAGCCTTCTTTTGGTGCTTGCAGTTTTGGTTCAGAGCCCTAAGAGCGGCATGGCTGCAAACTTCGGAGCTTCAAATCAGGTTATGGGTGTTCGTCAGACAACCGATTTCCTTGAGAAGTTTACATGGGGTATGGCAGTGGTAATCTTCGTTCTTAGCCTCCTTGCAACCCTTGCAATGGATACTAAGTCTGCTCAGAGCCCTGTAGCTGCAGAGGCTGCTGCTCTTGTAGAGGAGATGGCTGCACCAGCTGCAGATGCTGTAATCCCTCAGGCTGAGGTTCCTGCAGAGACTGTAGCAGAGTAATTATTGCTTGTGAAGTTTCATGGTCGGGCTTGAGTGCTCGACCTTTTTGTGTTTGATTTGTTGTTAATTTGTCGTGAAAAGGCAGCATTTGCTTCCGCTAACCTTTTTCTCGTCAAAGGGAAATACGAAAGTATGTCCCTTCGCCTCGAAAAACGCCGAGCGTTGCAACTACTACCTTTTGACGACAAATTGGGGTGGTACTTTGATTTGGCGGAGGGGTGCTTTAATCTTGGCGCGCGTCCCTAAGGACCTTAGAGACCCTAGAGTCCTTAGAGACACTAAAGACAGCGCGTGGAGGTTAAGCGCAAATTTGACCAATAAGCCCAATAAGCCCAATAAGCCCAATAAGCCCAATAAGCCCAATAAGCCCTAAAGGTATAAAACAAAAAAAAGAGAGACCATTTGGTCTCTCATCGTCTCTAACAAAGCGGAGGATACTGGATTCGAACCAGTGGATACCTTACGATATCGGCAGTTTAGCAAACTGCTGGTTTAAGCCACTCACCCAACCCTCCGTGCTTAAAGCCTTATGAAAACGAATACTCTATCCGAGCGCACAAAAGTAGTTCTTTTTTTAGAATCTGCAAAATTATTTGAGAAAAAAGTGAAAAATTATATTTGCTTGATATTTGCGGGGTGCTTTTTACCTATTATAATAGATTGTTCGGAGAAAAATTACTATTTTTGCGTGATTTTAGGATTATGAAAGAGAATAGTCAAGATATTATAGATTCATTGGAGAGTAGGGAGTATCAGTATGGTTATACGACTGATATTGAGACCCATACTCTGCCTAAGGGTTTGAACGAGGGTATTATTCGAGCCATTTCTCAGCGTAAGGGAGAGCCTGAGTGGATGCTTGAGATGCGTCTGAAGGCTTTTCGTCATTGGCAGACTATGAAGTTGCCTAAGTGGGCGCACCTTGATATTCCTGAGATTGATTTTCAGGATATAATCTACTATGCCGAGCCTAAGCAGCGCAAAAAACTCAACTCTGTAGATGAGATAGACCCTGAGTTGAAGCGTACTTTTGATAAGTTGGGCATACCTCTTGAGGAGCAGATGGCTCTTGCTGGGGTTGCTGTGGATGCTGTTATGGACTCGGTATCTGTCAAGACCACCTTCAGGGAGACGCTGGCAGAGAAGGGTATTATCTTCTGCTCTATATCAGAGGCTATAAGGGAGTATCCTGAGCTTGTGCGTAAATATTTAGGCTCTGTGGTCTCCTATGCCGATAATTTCTACTCTGCGCTCAATGCTGCGGTGTTTTCGGATGGCTCGTTCTGTTATATACCTAAGGGTGTGAGGTATCCTATGGAGCTTTCGACCTACTTTAGAATCAATGCTCAGGGTACGGGTCAGTTTGAGAGAACACTTATTGTAGCAGATGAAGGCTCCTATGTAAGCTATCTTGAGGGTTGTACCGCTCCGCAGCGTGATGAAAATCAGCTTCATGCAGCTGTAGTGGAGATTGTTGTGGAGAAGGATGCGGAGGTAAAATACTCTACTGTGCAGAATTGGTACCCTGGAGATAAGGAGGGCAAAGGTGGCATCTATAACTTTGTAACCAAGCGCGGAATATGTCGTGAGAATGCGCGATTGTCGTGGACTCAGGTTGAGACGGGCTCGGCTATAACTTGGAAATATCCGAGCTGTATTCTTGCGGGAGATAACTCTGTAGGAGAGTTCTACTCTGTGGCTATGACAAATAACTACCAGCAGGCAGATACGGGTACAAAGATGATACATCTTGGACGCAATACCCGCAGTCGTATAGTCTCTAAGGGTATCAGTGCGGGATTTAGTCAGAACTCATACCGCGGACTTGTGAAGATTGCAGCCAAGGCGGATAATGCCCGCAACTACTCTCAGTGCGACTCGCTGCTTATAGGCGACAAATGTGGCGCACACACCTTTCCTCATATTGACTCAGCAAACCGTACCGCTATGCTTGAGCATGAGGCTACCACCTCAAAAATCTCAGAGGAGCAGCTTTTCTATTGCAATCAGCGTGGAATATCTACCGAGGATGCTGTGGGGCTTATTGTTAATGGCTATGCCAAGGAGGTTATTGCCAAGTTGCCTATGGAATTTGCTGTAGAGGCTCAAAAGTTGCTTGCCATAAGCCTTGAGGGCAGCGTAGGATAGTTGAAGAATAAAAATAGACGATATATGCTAAAGATAACCGATTTACACGCCTCAGTTGGCGATAAAGAGATACTTAAGGGTATAAACCTTGAGGTTAAGGCGGGCGAGGTACACGCCATTATGGGTCCTAACGGCTCAGGAAAGAGTACCCTTGCCTCAGTTATTGCGGGAAATGAGAAGTTTACCGTAACTTCGGGTAGTGTAACCTTCGAGGGCGAGGATTTGCTCTCACTTCCTATTGAGGATAGGGCTCGTAAGGGACTGTTCCTCGGCTTTCAGTATCCGGTAGAGATTCCGGGTGTTTCGATGGCTAATTTTATGAAGATAGCTGTAGCCGAGCAGCGTAAATATAAGGGTCTTGAGCCACTTTCACCTGCCGAGTTTCTGAAACTTATGCGCGAAAAGAGTGCTATTGTGGAGCTTGATTCCAAACTAACTTCAAGGGCTGTAAACGAGGGCTTTTCCGGTGGAGAGAAGAAGAAAAACGAGATTTTCCAGATGGCTATGCTTGACCCTAAGCTCTCTATTCTTGACGAGACCGATTCGGGACTCGATATTGACGCACTTAGAGTTGTGGCTACAGGAGTAACGCGCCTTAAGAGAGCAGATAATGCTACGGTGGTCATTACCCACTACCAGCGTCTGCTGGACTATATCGTGCCGGACTATGTGCATGTCCTCTATAAGGGTAGAATTATCTATTCGGGCGATAAGTCTCTTGCTCTGAAGCTCGAAAAAGAGGGTTACGATTGGCTTATTAACGACTACAAAGAGTAACACTTATGGGTGTTGAACAGTTGATAGAATCGGGCTTACTGCAGCCCTTCTGTGGCGGCGTTCTGGAGAGTGCTGCGCATCCTGCTGTGGCTGTAAATCCTAAGAGTTTGGATGTAAAGGTCGCAAATGGAGTCTCTGCACGCCTTGTGCTGCTATATACGACATCTTCCCAGAGCGTTGTAAATATAGACATTGATAGAGATGCATCCCTTGATATTGTGGCTATTTATGCTGCAGATAGCTATGTCTCTGTATCTGTAAATCAGTCTGAGGGCTCCGTGTGTAAAACCATGTCGGCACTTGTCAGCAGCTCCAATGTAACCTACAATTATGCTCTTAATGGAGTGGGTGCAGAGAGTGTTTTCAATGCTGTCTTTGTCGTTGAGGGTCGAGAGCACTCTACGCTTAACCTTAATACCCGCCATTTGACCTCTGACTGTAAGAGTTGTTCACTTGTTAAGGGTGTTAGTGCAGGAAATTCTACAGGTGAGTTCCATGGACTTGTCTATGTTGCACCTGACGCGCAGAGAACAGATGCACAGCAGCAGAGCCGAAATATAGAGCTTGATAATTCGCGCATAATCTCTCTACCGCAACTTGAGATTTATGCTGATGATGTAAAATGTTCCCACGGCTCTACAGTAGGTTACTCTGATGCAGAGGCACTCTTCTATATGCGTCAGCGAGGACTCAGTCTGGCAGCAGCCCGTAGATTGCAGATTGAAGGCTTTATAAATGATGTTGTAAGCAGATGTGATATGGAGGGCATTTGCTCTGTGTTGCACGATGCAGTAACGGCTAAATTGGAGAGATTGTAATGGCTTTTGATATTATAGAACGCATACGCGAAGATTTTCCGATACTTCAGCGGAAGGTACATGGCAAAGAACTTGTCTATCTTGATAGCGGAGCTACAGCGCAGAAACCGCTCTCTGTAATAGAGCGCGAAAGTGAACTCTATAAGCTCTATAATGCCAATATACACCGTGGCGTTCACTTCTTGTCAGATAAGATGACAACTCTTTATGAGGATGCCAGAGAGTGCGTGGCAAAGTTTATTGGCGCGCCATCATCCTCGCAGATTATCTTTACTTCGGGAGCTACTGCATCCATAAACCTTGTAGCCTATAGCTGGTGTGAGAGGTTTTTGAGTGCCGGAGATAATATCGTAGTAAGCCAAATAGAACATCACTCAAATATTGTTCCATGGCAGCTTGCGGCTCAGCGTAAAGGTGCAACTATCAGAGTTATACCCGTAGATGATTCGGGTGCGCTGCAGCTAAGTGAACTTGGTGGTATTATTGACGAGCGCACTAAGGTAGTTGCCATAACTCAGGCATCAAATACGCTCGGTACGCGCCCAGATGTGCGTAAAATTGCAGATGTAGCACATAGCGTTGGGGCTGTTGTACTTGTTGACGGATGTCAGGGGGTGGTACATGGTGGATGTGATGTGGTGGAGATGGATTGCGATTTTTACGCCTTCTCAGGTCATAAACTCTACGGCCCTACGGGTATAGGTGTTCTGTACGGCAAAAGCGACATTTTGGACTCTATGCCACCATTTATGTCAGGAGGCGATATGGTCGATAAGGTGAGCTTTGAGAGAACCACTTTTGCCCCTCTGCCCCTTAAGTTTGAGGCGGGAACTCAGAATTTTGTCGGTGCTGTAACCCTTGCTGAGGCGATAAAGTATGTCAACTACTTAAGTCCTGCTCTTATCGTGGAGCATGAGAAGTCTCTGCTTGATTATACTACAGAAAAACTGCTTAATATTCCGGGCCTTAAGATATACGGCACCACGCCTACAAAGGCTCCTATAGTGAGTTTTAATGTAGAGGGTTGCGACCACTACGATATAGGTATGATTCTCGACAAAATGGGAGTTGCCGTGCGTACGGGTCATCACTGTGCTGAGCCTACTATGCACCGCTTTGGTGTCAATGGTATGGTTCGCGCCTCTTTTGCTTTGTATAACACACTTGCCGATATTGACGCCCTTGTACAGGGTGTTGAGCGTGCAGTAAATATGCTCAGATAGATATGTTTATAGTTCTTGAAGGTCTTGACGGAGCGGGTAAGTCCACCCAGATACGAAAGCTCCGCGAACTGCTTGCCCAGAGGGGTGTTTCAAGCGAATATGTACACTTTCCGCGCTTTGATTCTCCTGTTTTTGGAGAGCTTATAGCCCGCTTTTTGAGGGGTGAACTTGGTAGTGTGGAGAGCGTTGACCCATATATCGTAGCACTGCTTTTTGCAGGCGATAGGGCAGATATGGCACCCAAAATCCGAGAGTGGGAGGCTGAGGGCAAGGTTGTTATCGTTGACCGCTATGTCTATTCCAATATAGGCTACCAATGTGCCAAGATAGCCGATGCCGAGGGTAGAGAACGCCTTAAGGATTGGATTCTTAAGACCGAGTACGAATACTATAACATCCCGCAACCTGATATCTCGCTCTTCCTTGATGTGCCATTTGCCTTTACCGCAAAATCGCTTACAGAACAGCGCGAGGGGTTGCCATCAAGTATCAC
>JAFWBN010000064.1 GCA_017507075.1 Alistipes sp.
ATGCGCGATTGTACCTGATTTGACTTTGTTGGCTTGTATCGGAACTTCTCGATAAACTCTTCGCTCTTTTCGATAAGTCTTTGCTGATTTTGGTAGGCAGCAAGTTGTTGAGCCCTGCGCTCTGCACGGAGAGTAACAAACTGAGAATAAGGGACTTTATAGTCGTAAATTTTGCCAAGAGATAACTCGATGGTACGGGTTGTTACATTATCCAAAAAGGCTCTATCGTGAGAGATTAACAGTACGGCACCGTTGTAATTCTTCAGATACTCCTCAAGCCACTGTATAGACTCTATGTCCAAATGGTTTGTCGGCTCGTCAAGTAGAAAAATCGAAGGGCGACGCAGTAGCAATTTGGCAAGCTCTATTCGCATGCGCCAACCACCTGAAAATGTACTTGTCGGCTTTGAAAACTCCTCTCTGCGAAAACCAAGGCCAAGCAGAGTCTTTTCAATGTCGGCATCTCTTGTGTCTCCTCCAAGAATATGGTAGCGGTCATTGGCATCGTTGAGTCTATGGAGCAGTTTTTCGTAACTCTCACTCTCATAATCTGTTCGCTCGCCAATCTCTGCTGTCAGAGTCTCTATCTCTCGCTCTATGGAGAGAACCTCTTCAAAAGCCTTTGCAGTCTCGTCAAGTAGGGTAGTGGTATCTGCCACCTGCATCTGCTGAGGAAGATAACCTATTGTACAATTAGCACTCCTTGTAACTGCACCGGATGTAGGTTGCTCAAGTCCTGCTATAAGTTTTAGTATCGTGGTCTTTCCCGCGCCATTGCGACCTACAAGACCGACCCTGTCCTTTGGGTTTATCAAAAACGAAATCTGGTCGAAAAGTGTCCAACCTCCAAAACTAACGGTTAAGTTATCTACAGAAATCATCTCTTTTTCTTTGGGCTTTTAGGCATTTAGCATCTTTATAATCTCAGCCTCAGGATTTTCGGCGCAAAATACTGCTGAGCCTGCAACAACAACATCTGCACCTGCAGAGAATACCTCAGCGGCATTTGAGGCAGATATTCCTCCATCTATCTCGATAATACAACTTGCATTATGGGCCTTAATCATAGCCTTCAGCTCTCTTACCTTATCAAGGCTGTGAGCAATAAACGACTGTCCTCCAAAGCCTGGCTCTACACTCATAATAAGCACCATATCTAACTTCTCTATCCAAGGCTCAAGCACCGCAACCTCGGTATTTGGTTTTATGCTTATGCCCGCCTTTGCACCTGCAGCATGTATAGCCTCTATGCAGGCATCTATATCTTCTGCTGCCTCATAGTGGAAGGTTACATAGTGGGAACCGGCCTTTACAAAACGCTCTATATAGCGCAGTGGCTCACAAATCATCAGGTGTGTGTCGATAACCTTTGTTGAGTGTTTTGCTACAACATTGAGTACCGGAAATCCAAAAGATATATTGGGTACAAATACGCCATCCATAATGTCGATGTGTACCCACTCTGCTGCCGAGCGGTTGAGCATCTTAATATCGCGCTCAAGATTGCCGAAGTCGGCAGAAAGTATTGAAGGTGCAATAACTCTGTTCATGCAACAAAAATATGTATTATTGTCCGTTTTTACAAATCCGCAGCGACTAAATAGCGCATTTGAGGCACTATTACTGCTATCGGTTACAGCTTTGAGCATAGATATATGCAAACTCTGTGCATAGGCTTTTACGGTGTTTACGGCATCTGTAGCATATCCTTTACCTCGGTTACTTTGGTCGTATATCAGTATGCCTATTTCGGCACAACTGCCGTCGTAATCAAATAGGTCTATAGCTCCGACAACAGAGTCACTAACCTCAATCATAAGCCTAATTTGCCCGTTGACCTTAAATCCTAACTGCTGATTTGCAATAAACTCCTCTATCTGCACTTTTGTATATGGCGTGTGTGGGTCGCTGAATTGTACAAGTGTTGGGTCGTTTTCCCATAAAAGAATAGTGCCGACATCCGAAGATACGACACTACGCAATCTGCATATAGCACCCTGCAATACCATTACAAGCCAATTACTTGATTACGGATAAGCATGGCCACACCCCAAGCTGGAGCATTCTCGCTCATCTTTGAGAGTCTGAACTTTGTATCCTTATATACAAGGTTGAGCGAGTATTTATTTGTTGCGCTCTTAAGAGGCAACATAACATAGTCGCCCGCAGCGGCAAGATTTCCACCAACAATCACAGTTTCAGGGTTGAAAATGTTGATAAGAATAGCTACAGCCTTGCCAATCTTCTCGCCAGCCTCCTCAATAAGCTCTATAGAGAGGTTGTCGTCATTGCGGGCTGCATTGATAATATCGTTAATGTGAATAGTCTCGCCCTGCTCATACTTTGGACGCAAGATAGAGTTTGCTCCCGATTTGATAAGCTCGCTCATCTTCTCCTCTATAGCTATACCCGAAACCTCTGTCTCTAAGCAACCCTTTTTGCCGCAAAAACATATCTTCTCGTTGTCAAAGAAAGGAATATGTCCAAACTCACCAGCAAAACCGTTCTTTCCGTAGAACAACTTGCCATTGACCACAATACCGATTGCAACACCAAGTCCGAGGTGCAGATAAAGGACATTGCTCTCGTCTTTTGAGCGGCCATAAGTATATTCTGCATAGCAGCGTGAACGAGTATCATTTTCAACAAGTACGCGAATACCTATTCTCTGCTCGATAATCTCCTTTAGAGAACTCTCTACGCTTGTGAAATATTTGTATGAACGACCCTGCTGGGTGTTTACTCTACCAACGATACACAGACCAATACCTAAAATGTGGCTTTTGTCGATTCCGCAAGTATTGATAAAGTTCTCTACATTATTGCAAATTCTATCTAAACACTGAGTACGATCACTAAGCTCAAATGTGTCATCTACAACCTCTTTGATAATGTTATTCTGCAGGTCAGTTATGACAAAGGTCATACGATCACGACCAACATTGATGCCGGCAAAATATATCGCCGTATTTGTCAATCCAAAGACATTTGGACGACGGCCTCCAGG
>JAFWBN010000065.1 GCA_017507075.1 Alistipes sp.
GAACTGCATAAATATCCTGAGGCGTGGGAGTATCTCAAAACAACTGTACTACCTCCTATGAGAAGTGCCGAGGCAGATTTCGACTATACGGTTGACAAAATTGTAGAAAAGGTTTTGGCTGTAGCACCAAAACCTGCTCCACAGCCAAAGCCTGCGCAGAGTAGTGAGGTGCAGCAAAAACCTAAAGCAGAGACAGAAAAGAGATACCCTGTAGCAGTTGTCGAGACTACAGAAACGGGTATTATTGTCGAAGTGCCACCAAAAGAGCATAAACATCATAGAAGAGAGAAGAAAAATCGCTAAAAAATTTGTGATTTCGTAAGATATTCTTAACTTTGCTGTAGTTTTGTGAAATAAGTCAAATATTAAATATTAAAACACTATGGCAAATTTAAGAGTTCTGAAAAAAGAGATTGACTATCGTCTTGAGGAGTTGGTATTCGATTGTGATATGGCTATCTACTTCCAGCCTGCAAAGGATAAGGAGATTTTTACTGTTATGCAGGAGGGTGTAGAGTTGCGTAATGCTCTTTATACAAAGGTTAACAATCCAACTGAGCCACACAACCCATCTCTTGTTCGCAAGTATTACGCTGCTCTGCGCCGTGAGATTGTTGAGGAGTTTGGTAAACTGTTTGAGAAACTGAGCGAGATTAACAAATAGTAGAGTGGTGGCATTTTTTGATGCTATCTTTACAGCTAAACAGAAAGTCGGCACGGGAAATCCCGTGCCGACTTTTGTTTTAGCTATCTAAAACCTAATATTGCTCGTTTTGATTAGGGAAGTCGCAAGATTTTACATCTTCGATATAGTGAGATACAGCCTCAGTCATAATTTCGTGCAAGTTGGCATACCTACGCAAGAAACGAGGTGAGAATCCCTTGTTTATGCCGAGCATATCGTGGATAACAAGCACCTGACCATCTGTTCCACCACCTGCACCTATGCCTATAGTAGGAATAGAGAGTGATTCGGTAACCTCTTTAGCAAGCTGAGCAGGGATTTTCTCCAGCACGATAGCAAAACAGCCTGCCTCTTCGAGTAGTTTTGCATCATCCATAAGTTTTTTAGCCTCAGCCTCCTCTTTGGCTCTTACGGTATATGTTCCAAACTTATGGATAGATTGAGGAGTAAGTCCGAGGTGTCCCATAACAGGTATTCCTGCGGTAAGGATTCTCTTTATAGAGTCGAGAATCTCCGCTCCGCCCTCCATTTTTACAGCATCTGCGCCTGTCTCCTTCATGATTCTTACTGCAGAGTCAAGTGCGGCCTGAGAGTCTCCCTGATAAGTTCCAAACGGCATGTCGCATACCACAAGTGCGCGGTTTACTCCGCGAACTACAGATTGTGCATGGTAAATCATCTGGTCAAGGGTAATAGGTAGGGTAGTTTCGTGTCCCGCCATAACATTTGCGGCTGAGTCTCCCACAAGTATTACATCCATACCCGCACCATCGACTATTGTCGCCATAGAGTAGTCGTAAGAGGTTATCATTGAGATTTTTTCGCCTCTGTCTTTCATCTCTTTGAGTCGTAGTGTGGTTACGGCTCTTACTTTGCTTTCTGTTGACATATTTGTATAATTTTTGTTCTAATGGTGCAAAATTAGCGAAATTTTTATTACATTTGACAAACAAAAGGATTTATTATGAACAAAATTATCGTAGTAGGTAGTTCTAATACCGATATGGTTGTCCGCTCAGAGCGTCTTCCGCGCCCCGGAGAGAGCGTTATTGGTGGCGATTTTATGATGGCTGGCGGAGGTAAGGGAGCCAATCAGGCAGTTACGGTTGCGAGACTTGGACACCGAGTATTTTTTGCCGCAGCATTGGGTAAAGATATATTTGGAGATGCAGCCGAGAGTGCGTATCGTCGTTTTGGTATAGATACAACATATATCGTGCGCAAAGATGCCCCTTCGGGTGTGGCACTGATTATGGTTGATGGCAATGCGCAAAACTCTATCTCTGTGGCGTTAGGTGCTAATAATGCCCTTACTGTTGAGGATATAATGCCACTTCTTGATACTATTCAGAGTGGCGATATTCTGCTTTTGCAGCTTGAAATCCCTATGCAGACGGTAGATAAGTGTGTCGCCATTGCACATAGCAAAGGGGCAAGGGTCGTTCTAAACCCAGCACCTGCGGCTGCAGTAAGTGAGCAGACTCTCTCAAAATTGTATCTTATAACCCCAAATCAGACCGAGGCGGAGACTCTTACAGGTGTTCTTGTTAAGGATGAGGCTACAGCGCGTCTTGCTGCAGAAATTTTAGTGTCTCGCGGAGTGTCAAGGGTTGTGGTAACTATGGGTAGTGCAGGAGCAATGCTTTATGAGGATGGTAAGGCAGAGATGATTCCTGCAGTAAAGGTCGCTGCAGTGGATACGACAGCAGCTGGCGATGTGTATAATGGAGCCTTATGCGTGGCTCTTGCAGAGGGTAAAACCCTTAAGGAGGCTCTTCAGTTCGCAACAAAAGCCTCTGCAATATCAGTTACTCGTGTAGGCGCACAACCATCTGTGCCGACAAGGGAAGAGGTAGATACTTTTAATTTATAACCTAAAACCTTATATTATGTTTATCATTAACAGTTACTCTTTGGCAGTTGTATTCTGCTTTATTACCATGCTCTGCTGGGGCTCATGGGGAAATACCCAGAAACTTGCAGGTAAGACATGGCGTTATGAGCTCTTCTATTGGGACTATGTAATCGGCATGGTACTATTTGCCCTTGTTTTGGGCTTTACTATGGGAAGTATCGGCGAACAGGGTCGTAGCTTTGTTACAGATTTAGGCCAGGCAAGTACGACAAGCATTTTGTGGGTAATACTTGGTGGTGTTATTTTCAATGCCTCAAATATTCTGCTCTCGGCATCTACTTCACTTGCAGGTATGGCCGTGGCTTTCCCTCTTGGTTGTGGACTTGCGCTTGTTTTGGGCGTTATAAATAACTATTTGGAGCAGGCTAAGGGTAATCCTGTACTGCTTGCAGTAGGCGTTTTGCTTGTTGTTGTGGCTATTGTCTGCAATGGTGCAGCTGCAGGCAGAGTGGCAGGTCAGGGTGCAGAAAACTCATCTCGTAAGAAGGGTGTTGTGCTTGCTATTGTTGCCGGACTGCTTATGTCAACCTTCTATCGCTTTGTAGTTAAGGGTATGGATATTGACAACTTCGAGAGCCCTGCAGAGGGTATGCTTACACCATACTCAGCTCTCTTTATCTTCTCTCTTGGAGTTTTGGCATCTAACTTCTTGTTCAATACATGGGTAATGAAACGCCCATTTGTAGGTACTCCTGTATCTTATGACCAATATCTTAAGGGTTCGCTTTCAACGCACCTTGTAGGAGTGCTTGGTGGTGCAATATGGTGCTTGGGAACAGCCTTTAGCTATATTGCAGCAGGTAAAGCAGGTGCTGCTGTGTCATACGCCCTTGGTCAAGGTGCGCCTATGATTGCAGCCTTTTGGGGCGTGTTTATCTGGAAAGAGTTTAAGGGTGCTGACCGCAAAACAAATGCACTGCTGACCCTTATGTTCCTACTATTTATTATAGGACTTGGAGTTATTGTGGTTGCTGGCAACTGATTTCAATCTCTGAGCAGTCATCATTTTTAATAGGTTTAGGAGTGGTTTTATTTGACTAAAACCACTCTTTTTTTTCTGCTGTAACCATTTTGCTATATTTTTACTATCTTTGTATAAAATATGCAATTATGAAGAGATTATTAAACATATTTGTCGCACTTTTTGCAACCCTTACTGTAGCAGCGCAGGCTGAAAAGAGCATCGTTATAGAGCAGAAAACATTTCGCGCAGTGCAAACCGATGCGCTTACGGGCGTAAATATCGACCCGATAGGTCTCGACTCCTCTAAACGCCCATGTGCGCGACTAAAGGTCAAAATTAACCGTATGACAAAGGCCGAGATTGACGACATTGAGGTCAAATTGGCCACAAATAACCAGCTGACTAAGAATAAAACCGCCGAGTACGATAACGGATTGATTTTGGAACTAACCGCAAAACCTCAAACCCGTTTTTACTTCCACCACGACGAATTTGGCGACTCAAACGAAGTCTGCTTGGACTTGGAGGCAGACAAAGAGTATTACCTTGAGGCTTACCTTAATCAGAGTTTTTCAATTGTTGTGAACAGTAATGTTGCAGGAGCTGATGTCTATTTGGATAGCACTTTTAAGGGACAGACGGAGAGTAATATGAGTTGTACAATCTCTGATGTGATGATTGGTAGTCATACTCTAAAACTCGTCTATGGAAGTGTGAGCAGTGAACAGAGTATTGATGTTAATAAAAACTCAATATATTTCCGCCAAAGTGTTAATATTCAGGCATCTGAACCACAATTTGTAGTCTTTGCCGTTGAACCACAAAACGCGGTTGTTACCATTGATAACAAACACTATGCTCTGCAAGATGGAGCTATGCGAGTTGTGCTTGATGGTGGAACTTATAACTATACGGTAACTGCTGCGGGTTATCATCCTCAGAGTGGTACTTTTACTATTGCAGGCGAAAAGATTGTAAGAAATATAGCACTTACGGCTGATGTAGCAACGGTAACTCTTACAGCTCCTGATAATGCAGAAATTTGGGTCAATGAAGAGTTGAAGGGGGTAGGTAGTTGGAACGGTACACTTGCTTCTGGTACTTATATTTTTGAGGCTCGTAAGTCTGGACATAAGAGTAGTACAATATCAAAGCATATTACCTCGGATAATCCACAACAGAGCTACACTCTGATAGCACCAACCCCGATTTATGGCAAACTCTTGGTTGATGGAACGCCACTTATGGCAGATGTGGTGGTTGATGGTATAAATGTCGGTCAGACCCCGCTGCAGCTGAATAATATCCTCGTGGGTGAGCATACAGTAATAGTCTCAAAAGAGGGTTATAATCCTTATACTCAAAAAGTTACGATTTCAGAAACTATTATAGCTAATATAAATGCGACTTTATCAAAATTTGCGCCACTTAAGGGAATTACGCCTATTGAGGTTGATAACTCACTATCTGCGGAGCAGTTATGTAGCAAGGGCGTTGAGTTTGGAGAACAGAAGGATTATAACGCCGCGGTACAATACTTTTATGCCTCAACCGAGAGAGGGTATGTTAAAGCAATGAACGAGTTAGGATATTGCTATGAGCATGGTTTAGGTGTGCTAAAAAACCATGCAGAGGCTGTGAAATGGTATCGTAAGTCAGCAGAACAGGGATACCCTCTTGCCCAAAGTAATTTAGGTTATTGTTATCAATATGGCAAAGGTGTTGAAAAAGATTATCCAGAGGCTGTAAAATGGTATCGCAAGTCTGTAGAACAGGGAAATGCGATGGCTCAAAACAATTTAGGAATTTGTTATCAATCTGGACAAGGTGTTGAAAAAGATAATATAGAGGCTGTAAAGTGGTATCGTAAAGCGGCAGAACAAGAAAATTCATTAGCACAAAATAATTTGGGATATTGCTATTTTCATGGTTTAGGCGTAACAAAAGATTATACAGAGGCTGTAAAGTGGTATCGCAGGTCAGCAGAACAGGGATACGCACGCGGAGAGGTCAATTTAGGTTGGTGCTATGAAACAGGTAGCGGAGTTGCCAAAAATTATAAGGAAGCTGTAAAATGGTATCGTAAGGCCGCTGAACAAGGGGCTGCACATGGACAGCATAATTTGGCTGTATGCTATCTTAATGGCTATGGTGTTACTCAGAACTTTACCGAGGGCTTTAATTTGACAAAAAAAGCGGCTGAACAGGGGCATGTAGCAGCATACGGAAATATGGGTTGGTGCTATGAAAATGGCAAAGGAGTTGCGAAAAACAGAAAAACCGCTATATCATGGTATCGCAAGGGTGCAGAAAATGGAGATACTTACTGCAAAAAAGCCCTTAAACGCCTTGGCGTAAAGTAAAGAACTCTTAGCTACTCCTCTTTTTGCTATAAGAGACAATTACCACGCCGCTAAATACTGTTATTGCTGCTACAAC
>JAFWBN010000066.1 GCA_017507075.1 Alistipes sp.
CCCTTCTGCAAAGCAGAAATCCGGCACAGGCTTGATGCCTATGCCGGATTTTCCGTTGCGCTTAGTTCTTAGTGGCCCTAAGGTCTCTATTGTCCCTAATGACCCTATATTTGCGCGAACTATTTAATTCTCTCGTAATACTCGCGGGTACGGGTATCAACACGGATACGGTCTCCGGTATTGATAAAGAGAGGTACTTTGATAGTTGCGCCGGTATTTACGGTTGCAGGTTTAAGAGAGTTTGTAGATGCTGTATCGCCCTTGATTCCTGGCTCGGTGTATGTAACCTCCATATCTACGATTGGAGGGAGCTCTGCAGAGAGAACTGTCTCCTTCTCGGTGTGGAACATAACCTCAACGACCTGTCCGTCAGCCATAAGGTCGTAGTTGTTGATAAGCTCTTTCTCGATGTTAATCTCCTCGAAAGTTTCGCAGTGCATAAAGTGTGCGCCCAGGTCATCCTCGTATGTGAACTGGTATGGGCGACGCTCAACGCGTACCTGCTCAATTTTCTGACCTACAGAAGAGAAGGTGTTTTCAAGAACGCGACCATTCTCAAGGTTCTTGAGCTTTGAACGAACAAATGCAGGACCTTTGCCTGGCTTGCAGTGCTGGAAATCGACTACAAGGAAAGTCTTGCCGTCCATCTCGATACACATGCCGATTTTAATATCAGCAGCAGTAATTGTCATAATTGTATTGTTTTAGAAATTATAAATATCTCAATAATCGGCTGCAAAGGTAGTAAAATATCCTTAAAATCAAATAGTTTGCTCAAAAAAACTGAGCAAACTATTTGATTGTTACCTTTAGATATTTTACTCAACCTCTACAAGGTTTATCTCTTTTGCGACAACAAAGAGGGAGTAGTGGTCTTTAACTCGTGGAAGAGATACAGTCTCTCCGGCTTTAACCTCGCGGTAGCAGATATACTGTGCGCCGATTTTGTTACCATCTGGTTTTACGGCGCGAACCTCTGCTGGGATAATAAGTTTCCAACCGTGCTTGTCGTGGTACTTACGGATATCTGAAGTATTGCGAGCAAGACAGTAGATGCGGCCATCTGCATGAGCGGTAATCTTACCGCCAGCGGTCTTGTGTTTCTTCAGAGAGTTTGCTGTGAGCATCTTAAAGCCCTCGAACTCTTTTGGATAGACATCAGAGAGTTTTTGTTTGAGGTTTGGCCACATGTGTGCGCCCTCTTTGAACTCTGACATTACATAGTATCCCTTTTTGCCCTCGAAAGTAATTGCAATCTCGGATGCAGGCTCTATATAAGGGCGTGCACTCTGAGAGCTATTGTTTTTATCTGAGCGGAAAGGCAGACAAGGCAGACCCTCCTTAGAGAAGATATTTCCCACATCCTCGTTAAAGCAGTAGCGTACAGCCTTTGGAGCGGTAACACCCTCAGCCCATACAACAACCTGTTTACCCTCAATTTTCGCCTCAGCAAGGCAGAAACGCAACTTTTTCTCGTTGTTTGGGTCGGTAACACCAATCTGGAAACCGTTTATTCTACCCTCGGCTACAAGGGTTGTAGGTACATTGTCAAAGTTGATACGAATCTTATCACCCTCAACTACCATATTCTTATACGCAGGGCTACGGAAAGTACCTACATTTTTGCCATAGTGCTCACCCAAAGCACACTGAGCCAAACGGTGTGCAACATCTGCCTTATAGCGTGGGTGAATATCGCCAGGGATATCAAGCTGGTCCATAGTACCAACAATCTCGCAATGTGCAACTCTGAGTGCAACCTTTGCCTGAGACTCGCGCAGCTGCGCACCCTTGATTCCAGAGTATGTGTGAGGAACAAGTTGAACGATATAGAAAGGCATTTCAGGGTTGCGGAACTCCTCTCTCCAAGAGTTAATCAGAACCTCAAGAGAGTGTGCATATCCGCGTGGAGAAGAGGCTACATTTGCACAACCTTGATACCAAATAACACCTGCAAAAGAGTTATGGCGGATAGGGTAAATATTGGCATTGTAGAGGTGAGACTCTTTTCCTGCCCAAGTCTTGTGCTTGATTTTGGTACAATCCTTAGCAATCTTTGCATCAGCGTCGATAATCTCCTTCTTTATCCAACCCTCAACAAAAGTGCCACCATAAGAGGCATCAACAAGTCCGATAGGCACACCTAAAGTCTGCTGCAACTCCTTACCAAAACCGTAAGCAACAGCTGAGAACTCAGCAAGGTCTGTAGGGTTACATACCGCCCACTTTGTGTTCTTGCCCTCCTGTACAGGAATATCCATCTGTGGAGTATCCTTGGAGATACGACCTGTGCAGAGCAGGCGAATAGCTGTGTTCATCTCGCCTTTCAGCTCCTCTGCCATATCGCGAGTCTTCTTTACACTCCACTCCATATTACTCTGACCAGCGCAGAGCCAAACCTCTCCAAAGAGGATATTTTGCAGTGTGCGTACCTCTTTGCCAGCTTTGATAGTTACAGTATGAGGGTCAAAGCTTGCTGCAGGAACTGCAACGGGAACAATCCACACACCCTCGGCATCAGCTTTGACTGTAACAGGCTTACCTTGAATCCAGTCGCAAGAGACAGATACTTTTGATTTTGGTTTTGCATAGCCCCAGATATTCACTGTGCTGTTTTGCTGCAAGACCATATTGTCGCCTATTGCAGATGGAATCATAAGCGACTTAGGTAGAGTCTGCTCCTGAGCAGATACTACAAAAGTGGAGAGCAACACTGCTGCTACAACCACAAGAAGGTTGGTTAATTTTTTCATTATTATTCTAATTTTTAGGTTTAAGTCCTTACTTTTCTTGCAAATATAACTATTTTTTTTATATCTTTGACAAAAAATAGAGAATTTATGAAAAGGCTCTTTTTGTTTGTCTCTTTGCTGCTTATTTGTTTTACAACTTTTGCTGAGCGTAAGGCTGATAGACAGCTCCCAGATAGTATGCTCTCTCCAACAAAGAGTTTTGCAGAAAAGTTGAGTGATGATTATGCTGCTTTTTATAGAAGCGGAGGTGTTTTTGAGAAACTTTATCTGATGACAGATAAGCCATATTACAGCGCAGGCGAGACACTCTTTTTTAGTGGTTATCTTGTCCATGCTACACTTCTTGAGGCTAATTCTAAGTCCAAATTTATATACGCCGAACTGATAAGTCCTGAGGGACAACTTGTTGAGAGGATAAAAGTAGAGTCTGTCAACAGACAGTTTATCGGAACCTTTGCCCTTAATGCACGACTCACTTCGGGTCGTTATACCCTTAGGGCATATACCCGTTGGATGACCAATTTCGATATGGGTTATTTCTTTACCAAGGAGATATATATTGGTAATTATATAGACGATGCAGTTATGACTGCCGTAAGTTATCGTATTGACGAAAAGGGGTTTGTTATTGCTACAGTAAAGGTTACCGACCAATACTCAATGCCTATAGTATCTACGCCCGTGCGCTACCGCATCATTGTAGATGGCAGGTCGCGTTCAGGTCAGCAGAGAAGCGACAAGGATGGTGTTGTAAATATCCGTTTTCGCCCGTCAAACTCTCCAAATGATTGTATGGAGATAAAAATTAGGGCAAATAGCAGAGATTTGAGCAGATATATTCAGCTGCCATCTTTTTCGGATGATTTTGATGTTCAGTTCTGCCCTGAGGGTGGAAATTTTATTGCCGATATTGCACAAATTGTGGCATTTAAGGCACAAGGTGTTAATGGTCGCTCAAAGAGCGTTAGTGGTGCTGTTTATAGTGCTACAGGAGAGAAGTTGGTGGATATATCGACGCAGCATAACGGCATGGGTAAGTTTGTTATGAGAGCAGAGAAGGAGGCAGATTATTATGCCGAGTTTACAACTGCAGAGGGGGTAACAAAACGCTTTGATTTGCCAAAAGTAGAGCCGAGTGGTGTTGTGTTGCGCGTAATGCGTCAAGCAGATGGTTATACGGCACTTGTGCAGGCTACACCTGATGTTAACCTATCTGATTATAACGCCGTTATACACTCCAGAGGAGCGGTTATGGGAGTGATTGAAAATATTTCACGACCTATAAGACTCTTGAACAAGGATATGTTTGATGGTATTGCCCAACTCTCTGTTGTTTGCAAAAGCACGGGAGGTGTTGTGGCAGAGCGACTCTTCTATGTGCGCAATAATCGATATGCGGATATAAATATCATCAACGACAAGAGTCTCTATGAGCAGCGAGATAGAGTTACAATGACCCTTGCCGTTAAAGATTCAAAAGGAAATCCGGCTACAGGTAATTTCTCGGTAAGTGTTACCGACTCAAGTGTTGTAGAGTATGATGCGGAGGATAGCAATATACTCTCCTATATGCTTCTGTCGTCAGATTTGAAAGGCGAGGTAGAGGAGGCGGGTAGCTATTTTGTCGATTCTTCACCACAGAGACTCGAAAACCTCGACTTGGTTATGCTTACAAATGGTTGGCGTCGATATTCACTTGATGCTGTATTGTCTCACAATTTTCCGCGCATAATGTACCCTATGGAGGATTCGGAGCGTATCCGAGGCTCTGTTTTTGGACTTATTGGTAGGGCTAAAAAGCCGAGCGTGGTGTTGATGAATACCAAAACCAACTATGTCGAACAGTTTGAACTCAATGAGTACAACAACTTTATAATAGATGGTCTTGATTGCAAAGAGGACACTCATTATATCGTTCAGGCTCTCAATAAAAGGGGTAAGGATAATACGGTCCGCATAAAGATTGAGACAGAAAATCTGCCTGTAATCACCTCGTCTCATATCAGAGAACACTATTTAAGTCCCGCACTGCCTGTGCCATCAGCCTTCTTGACAAGGGCAAAGGAGAGGTATTTCTATGAGGGCGGAGAGAGAATTGTCGATATAGAGGAGATTGTTGTTATGGGTCGAAGAAGCACAACATCGTTCTTTGCCACCGCTACGGCAGGAAGTATGTTGCATGGCGATTTATCCCGTTTCGCAACCGTGTATGATGCCCTTGCAACCTTCAAAGAACTTGATGTGTTCGGTACTACCGTTACTACAAAAAATAGCTATTCTGCCCGAAATGTAAATATATCCTTCTTTGAAAACGACCATAATCCTGAGGATGAAGAGAGTGGTGGAGATGTCTCATTTTTACAGACTGTGCCGCAAGTTGAGAGCGATATGAGCGTTCCGAGCCTATATATCAATGGAAATCTTGCCGATATTGAGGATATAGGAAATTATGATACCAAATATATCGAGCGACTATCATTTGCAGATGGTAAGGCGGCAACAATGCTCGGACTCTCAGCCCGTGAGGGAGCGATACTTATGGAGGTAAGCCAGGAGGGACTTATAAATACAGTCTCCAGCGATGCTATGGCACGAATAATTGTGCGAGGGAGTCATAAACCTGTAGAGTTTTATAAACCTAAATACCAAACCTTTGACTCGCGCCTTACAACTGTTGAGGATTTCCGCTCTACAATAACCTGGGAGCCTTTGGTTGTACCTAACGAAGCGGGTGTGGCAACGATAGTGTTCTATACAGCAGACCGTACCTCTGTGTATAATGTTGTTGTTGAGGGTATTACAGATTCGGGTGAGCCTGTTCACCACAAATCGACTATAAATGTCAAGAGCCGACAATTGATACGATAGAACTACCGAAATATCAACTTTTAGGTGCTGTAGTTTTGATTGTTGAAAAAAAGTCGTAATTTTGTACTATTATTGGAAAATTATAAATAGATAGAATATGCAGTATAAAAGGATTCTTTTGAAACTTAGTGGCGAGTCGCTCCAGGGCGAGCAGAAATATGGTATCTCCATGGAGCAGTTGCGTAGCTATGCCGTACAAATCAAGCAGGCTGTAGAACTTGGCGTACAGATTGGTATTGTGATAGGCGGTGGAAATATCTTCCGAGGCCTTCAGGGCGCAAAGCGTGGCTTTGACCGCGTAAAGGGCGACCAGATGGGTATGCTGGCAACAATTATCAACTCACTTGGTTTGCAGGCTGTACTATCTGATGAGGGCGTAAAGTGTAAGGTGCTGACCTCTATACGCATGGAGCCTATTGGCGAGTATTACTCAAAAGATAAGGCTTTGGAGTATCTTGAAGCGGGATATGTGGTAATTATCGGTGGCGGAACATCAAACCCATACTTCTCAACCGACACTGCATCAGCTCTGCGAGGTATAGAGATTGAGGCAGACGGCTTCTTCAAAGGTACTCGCGTGGATGGTATCTATACAGCCGACCCTGAGAAAGACCCTACAGCAACTAAGTTTGACAAGATTTCATTTGACGAGGTATATACTCGTAATCTGAAGATTATGGATATGACAGCCTTCACCCTCTGCAAGGAGAACTCACTAAATATCATCGTCTTTGATATGGATACTCCTGGTAATCTGCTCAAAGTGTTGCAGGGTGAGACTATCGGAACTTTAGTACATAAATAGCCTATGAGAGAGCGTAGAAAGCCAAAGAGTAATATTACTCTTATCCTTATGATTATCGCAATTGTGGCAATCCTTGCCGTTATTCTTTTCTGGAATCCGGCACCTGTTTCCGCTGCACCATCACCGCAGTCCAAAGAGCAGATAGAGTCTTCTACAATTGCTAAAGAGGGTAGCGTAGCCCCAGATTTTATAGTTGAGATGTTTGACGGTAGTAAATGCCGCCTCTCAGAGCTTAGAGGTAAGGTTGTGCTTGTAAACTTCTGGGCAACATGGTGCCCTCCTTGCCGCGAGGAGCTTACCCGCGTACAGAAAGATATTATAGATCGTTTTGCAGGTCAGGACTTTGTCTTTCTGCCAATCTCTCGCGGAGAGGAGTATCAGACCGTGGCAGCCTTTCGTAAGCGTATGGGTTACACTTTTGCTATGGGTCTTGACCCTGACCAGAAAATCTTCCGCCGCTACGCAAAAAACTATATCCCTCGAAACTTCCTTATTGACCGCGATGGCAAAATCGTATTTGTAGGCATCGGCTATGATAATAAGGAGTTCGAAGTGTTACTAAAAACAATTGAGAAAACAATAAATACTAAATAATATGGATACTAAAACTATTTTGGCAGATGCTTCTGCCCGTATGCAGAAGGCTGTTGACTTTCTGGAGGATACACTGCTCAATATCCGCGCAGGTAAAGCCTCTACAAATGTCCTTAATGGCGTTTTTGTTGACTACTATGGCTCTCAAACTCCTGTTTCAGGCGTGGCAAGCGTAACTGTTCCCGATGCAAAGACTATCCTTATCCAACCATGGGATAAGAATATGATTCGCGTAATCGAGAAGGCTATCCTCGATTCAAACATCGGCCTTACTCCATCAAATAACGGAGAACAAATCCGCCTCTCTATTCCACCACTCACAGAGGAGCGTCGTAAAGAGCTTGTAAAGCAGTCTAAGGGCGAGGTTGAAAATGCCCGCATCTCTCTGCGTAATGCCCGCCGTGATGCTGTTGAAGCATTCAAGAAGGCTGTAAAAGAGGGCATGCCTGAGGACGAGAGCAAAGATGGCGAGACTCAAATCCAGAAACTCCTTGAGAAGTATAGCAAACTTATTGATGCTGCTTTTGAGAAGAAGGAGAAGGAGATTATGACTGTATAGTTTGGCACAAATGGGTGCTTTAATTTGTTGTGAAAACAGCACAACTACTTCCGCTAACAAAAAGTGCCGACAATGAGCAGTACGCTTAGTACAGCCCTTCGTTGTTTCTCAGGGCGAGCGTGGTAAATGCACCACTCTGACAACAAATTGGTGCTTTGAATTGGCGGAGGTTGAACTTTAATTGAGCGACGGA
>JAFWBN010000002.1 GCA_017507075.1 Alistipes sp.
AAAGTTGTTTTGTTAAAAGATGGGACTATTTTAGATACTATTGATAGTAATATTACACAAAGTATTGGCTTGTCGAACTTAGAGATAGGTGATTATGTTGTTGAATTATATCAAGAGGATGAATTATTAGACATTTGTTCCTTTGCTGTAATAGAAACGGATGTACAATTGATAAACAATGGTCAACAATGTCGTTGTAATTTTTACAGTAGTAATGCAACGCCGCATTATGTGTCTTTGTGTAGTATTGATGGCATACCGTATGAAATTATACTTATTGAAGATACTGATCGCTTAAATGGTTATATAGATTTACCACAAATAGATAAAGAAAACTATTTTTGTAAAGTTATGTTTAAGCACAGTTACGGACAGATATCAAATGAACCAATTCAACTCGATTAGTGAGAGTATAGGTAATAAGTTTGTTATTGTTTCACCCTCTCAATGGTAGTGCGAAATAGGGGTGTTTGGGCGAAGCGGAGAGTAAACTCTGCTTCGCTCATTTTTTGCCAATCTATCTGTGTTGGGTCGAAGAGTGGCGCAAATAGTGGATTTGTTCCCATTGGCGCGCGGCGATTATATGGACAGCAACTCTGGCAACTGTCGCAACCGAATATCCAGCCATGGCGGGGTAGAGGTGCCTCTAACTCCTCCTCGCCCTCGATTGTGGCGCGTGAAATACACAGTCTGGTATCAATGTGTCGCTCAATAATGGCTCCATTTGGACACGCTTCAATACATCTGCGGCACTCCCCGCAACCTACTCCCTGCAAAGGCGTATCATAGCTGTCGCACTCCTCTGTAAGTATAGCCACTCCAAGTAGCACAAAAGTTCCAAATTGTGGCGTTACGAGCAGAGACTGACGGCCTATCCATCCAAGTCCTGCCTCTACAGCATAGCGTTTTTCAAATATCGGGGCAGAGTCTGTAAATACACGCCCTGAAAGGGAAGGACACTCCTCTTTAAGCCGTGCGCAGAGCCTGCGTAACATCTCTTTTATTGTTATGTGATAGTCTGTAGTCAATGCATAAGAGGCAATTTTCTGATTGCACCCCTCAGAATAACCCTCAGAAAACCTATTTTTATAAGCCACGCCACATACAATAACACTCTTTGCCCCTGCCACAAGCAGTTTTGCATCACTCCTTTTGTCGATATTGCGCTCTAAATACCCCAAAGTAGAATTGTAGCCCGCCGCTATCCAACTCTCTAAAAATGAACTCTCTGAGGCAAGGTTTTGGCATCTTGTAACACCACAGAGGTCAAAGCCCACCTCTGCAGCACAATGCTTTATATGCGCTAAATTTAACATTGATAGTAATATTTTTCACAAAAATAGTGTTTTTTATGGAAAAAAGAGTATTTTTGCACTGAAGAGATTAAATGCTATTTATTGATAATCAATAAGATAGCATGCCTAACTAAATGTAAATTAAGCACTTAAGAAATGGAACTAAAAACATTGTATGAGGTTCTCCATAATAGTTTGGAGAAATTTTCGGCTCGTACTGCTTTCTCGTTGTGGCGCGGAGCGGATGTTAGTTATAGTGAGGTTGGTAAGCGAGTTGAGGAGATTCATGCTATGCTTGCGGATGCAGATATTCACCCTGGAGACCGCGTTGCCATACTCAGTAGCAGCGTGCCGAATTGGGGTGTAGCCTACTTTGCAATTACATCGGCAGGATATGTTGTTGTGCCTATCATGCCTGATTTTACATCGGAAGATATTGACCGTATTGTTGAACATTCGGAGACTAAGGCTCTGTTTGTGTCGGATAAGTTGTTCTCCAAATTGGCGAAAAAGACTGCCGATAAGCTCAATATTGTCATCAGAACAAAGAATCTGGGTATCATATCTCAAAATGTTAAGGGCGGTAAAGGTGTTACTCGTATTCCTCAGCCTGATGATTTGGCGGCTATTATCTATACCTCCGGAACAACATCTCAGCCAAAGGGTGTGATGCTTACTCACTACAATCTCTGTTCGCAGATGTGGATGATTGATAAGCTATTTATGGTTTATGAGGATGATATCTTCCTCTCTGTGTTGCCGCTTGCGCATACATACGAGTGTACTATAGGCCTTATTCTCGCCTTCTATCATGGTAGCCATGTTGTATATCTGGATAAAGCACCTACAGTATCAACACTTCTGCCGGCTCTCAAGGAGGTGCGTCCGACAATTATGCTTACCGTGCCGCTTATCATTGAGAAGATTTATCGTGGAGCGGTGTTGAAGAAGTTTACCTCAAATGCTGTTATGCGAACCCTCTATAAGGTTGGATTTATCCGCAAAATGTTGCATCGTGTTGCAGGTAAGACTCTTACAAAGACCTTTGGCGGCAGAGTCCGTTTCTTCGGTATCGGAGGAGCTAAGCTCGATTCAACCGTTGAGCAGTTCTTGCTTGAGGCTAAATTTATCTACGATATAGGCTATGGTCTTACAGAGACTGCACCCCTGCTTGCAGGTGCCGTTGATGGTATGCTCCGCCTCGGCTCTACAGGGCCGCTGCTTCAGGGCGTTGAGGGTCGTATCGAAAACCCTAATGAGGAGGGTGTCGGTGAGCTTGTTGTCAAGAGTCCAAGTCAGATGATTGGATATTATAAAAACGAGGAGGCTACAAAGGCTGTATTTACAGAAGATGGCTGGTTTAGAACAGGCGACCTTGCTTGTTTCGATAAAGATGGCTGGCTATATATCAAAGGTCGCCTGAAGAATATGATTCTTGGCCCAAGTGGCGAGAATATCTATCCTGAGGATATCGAAAGCGTACTTAATCAGCATGTGTTTATCAACGAGTCGCTTGTTACAGAGTATGAGGGCCACCTTGTCGCTCTTGTAAACTTTGATAAAGAGGCTATCGAGGCGCGTTATCGTGAGCTTGTAGAGGATTGGGAGGAGAAGAAAGAGGAGTGGAGTAAATACCGTGATGAGGTCATGGAGGATATCAAACAGTGGGTAAATGCTCGCGTAAACCGCAACTCCCGTATTACCGAAGTTGTAGAAGAGGAGGAAGAGTTTGTAAAAACTCCATCAAAGAAGATTCGCCGATTCTTGTATGACGGAAGAGGGAAGAAGAAAGAGTAGAGGAGAATTTGTTGTGAATTTGTCGTGATAGTGGCACATTTCCTGCCGCTACCCCTCACTCCAACAAAGGGCAGTACGATAAGTACAGCCCTTCGTTGTTTTTCAGGGCGAGCGTTGTAAATGCACCACTCTGACGACAAATTGGGTACTATAATTTAGCGGAGGGGTGCTTTAATTTGGGCGCGCGTCCCTAAGGACCTTAGAGACCCTAGAGTCCTTAGAGACACTAAGGTCAGCGCGCGGAGTAAAGACAAATGACATTGAATAGCAACGGGCTTTCAGCCCTCAATGACATAGAATAGCGCGCCAACAGAACAAACTAAGTTTCGCAGTATTCGGATTTAGGAAAACCATCGAAGATGGTACGAGAAAAGATAGTCATCTAAGGTCAAGCTTGCTTGAAACCGAAAGATAGACTATCTTTTATCGTAATAGCCTTTAGGCTATCCTAAATCCGCACACGCCCAAAAACGAAGTTTTTGCTGAAAGTTTTTGGTGCCGCTTTTTTCAAAAAGCGGCGGTACTTAGGCTATACTCAAGAGCGCAAGAGGTATCCTTTAAGGGTCTTAAAGTTTAGGACGATCCATATTCCGCCACCGATTACTACGGATGTTATCAGGCAGAGGAACGGGTTTTCGATAGTATATGAGCAGATTAGGCACACTGTTGCTGTAGGCAGGGCGTAGAGGATATTTGTGATAATTGAGCGCAGGGGTAGTTTTGCGAATCGTTTGCGCATCACATAGTACAAGTATGTTATAGTTACCACTGATTCGGAGACAAGGGTTACTATTGCTGAGCCTACGGCCTGAAGTCGAGGAACAAAAATCATATTTATAATAAGGCTTACAATAGCGCCGATGATAGATGCGACAAGTAGCACTTTATCGCGTTTCATCGGTATTAGAATCTGTATTGACAGGATTTGAGCCATGCCGACCATAATTGCGGCAGGGAGTATTATCTGCATAGGCAGCACAGAGCCTTCAAATCCTATTCCTGAGATTACGCGTATAATTTGAGGGGCGAGTATTACGCCGCTCATCACAAAAGGTATAATAAATCGTATAATTCCGTCAAAGGATTTATCAATAAGTTCTCTAAAACCCTTGTTATTACCCTCAGAGAGCATCGTGCTTATTCTTGGCATTGTTACGCTTGTAAAGGCTGAGAATAGGCCGAGCAGAATCATATATAGCTTAAAGGCTGTTGTATAGTATCCTACTTGGGTATTGTTTGATACAAGTCCAAGATACATCACATTGAAGGTTATATACATAGAGGTCATTATGCCATACAGACCCAGTGTTACATTCTCCTTCAGATAACGCATTGAAAATAGTGCATCCTTATTTATCTTGACAAATCTGCTGGCATAGAGTATATTTATCAGTGCATTTATCACCACAGTAGCTACAGTTAACCCGAAATAGAGTTTATAGTCCGAGGTGTCATTTATAAATATATACACGGCAACAACATAGAGTAGTTTTACAAGAAGGCTACGCACGGTTATATACCTAAAGTTCTCTAAACCTGTAAAGAACCACTCTACAAGGAATACTGTGGCGATAATCTTCGCCGCTCCGATAGAAAATAGTTCGATATTTTGGCTAAATCGCGGAACAAGGGCTATAGTGCCGAAGAATATTATCAGTACAATGACTGTAAATGTGATATTTAGTCCGAGGATATTTGAGAATACTCTGGACATCTTTTTAGGGTCGCGTTTTACCATTGCAATCTCGCGAGTTCCGAGATTTACCACACCCATAGTTGCAAAGAGCAAAAAGTAACTAACCGTATTATCAACAAAATCGACAAGTCCTATGCCCTCTACTCCAAGTACGCGGGATATATATGGAAAGGTGGCAAAAGATATTATATATGAAGATATTGTAAGCAGTGCCTTGAAGAAAAAGTTATTACGAATAGAAGGCATATAAATCTCTTGATTTTTGGTTAGTTATGCAAAGGTAGTAAAAATAATTCTATTCATTGCAGTAAATATGTGAAAATATTGTATCTTTGCCACTGCATAGGGGTGCTTTTTGTTAAAAGCAAAAGGCTGAGATTATACCCATTGAACCGGATACGGGTAATGCTGAGACCGGGAAAAGCATAATCGATAAAATACCCCTTTTCAGATTTTTTAACTATTAAAATTTAAGAAGTTATGAAAAGGATTTTTCTGACTCTCGCCGTGGCGGGGTTATCGCTCGGCGTGCAAGCGGCAAATATTGTCGCACAAAACAATCAATCTTCACAATCTTTATCCAGAATTGGACATCACCATCGGTTATGACAACTACGGTATTCAAGTGGATTTGACCCACTTGTATTACTTTGCAGGTGATGCTTACTTCCCTAAAGGTGGTT
This sequence comes from Alistipes sp., assembly GCA_017507075.1. Taxonomy (GTDB): domain Bacteria; phylum Bacteroidota; class Bacteroidia; order Bacteroidales; family Rikenellaceae; genus Alistipes. The sequence continues at coordinate 5,472 of JAFWBN010000002.1, forward strand.
TTAAGG
>JAFWBN010000067.1 GCA_017507075.1 Alistipes sp.
AGACAGATAGCAATATGAGCTGTACAATCTCTGATGTTATGATTGGCAATCACAGCTTAAAGATTGTGTATGGCAATTTAAGCAGAGAACAGAGTATTGATGTAAATAAAAATTCGATTCTTTTTCGTCAGACAATCAATATAGAGGAGTCAAAGCCACAGTTTGTAGTCTTTGTTGTCGAGCCACAAAATGCCGTTGTTACAATTGAGAACAACCATTATTCGCTACAAGATGGGGCAATGCAGACTGTTCTGAACAACGGCTCATACAACTACACGGTCTCAGCCGTGGGCTACCACCCTCAGAGTGGAACATTTAGTGTATCAGGGGCAAAAGTTGAGAAAATTATTACACTCCTTGCTGATGCTACAACCGTAACCCTTACCGCTCCCAATAATGCTGAAATTTGGGTTAATAACGAGAAAAAGGGTAGTGGAGAGTGGAGTGGTACCCTTACATCGGGAACATATATTTTTGAGTCTCGCAAAGATGGACATCGCACAGCAACTATCTCAAAGCAAATCACCTCTGACAAGCCACAACAGAACTACGCACTACCTGCACCAGAGCCAATTGTGGGCTCTGTGGTTGTTACAAGCACTCCGATTATGGCAGAAGTTGCTTTGGATGGCAAACCTGTCGGCAGAACACCCCTTGAACTTAACAATATCCTTGTGGGCAAGCATGCTTTAGTCGTCTCAAAAGAGGGATATGAGACTAAAAATCAGATACTATCTCTTATTGAAAACAAAACAGAGACTATAAATATAACTCTGTCAAAAACCTCTTCAATAACTAAAGTCCAAACCGTACAGAGAGGTAGTATAACTTCCGCTCCTTACAAGGTCGGCGATTACTATAATGACGGTGTAAAGGAGGGTGTAGTCTTTGAGGTTAGTGCAGGTGGCAAACGCGGCAAGATTGTAAGCATGACACAGAGTAGTGAAATACTCCAGTGGTCGTCAGATGAATATGAGCAACAACGCCGAATAGGTGCAATTAGCGAAACTGACGGTGCTTATAATATGTCAAAAGTCAAGACTATAGCAGGTTGGCAGACAAAATACCCTGCGTTCAAATGGTGTGCAGACCTTGGCGAGGGATGGTATCTGCCGGCAATAGAGGAATTAAAGATTTTCACGCTAAAAAACTCTATTCACAATGCTGTTAACCGTACACTTGCAGAGAAAGGTGGCACAAAACTGAAAAACAGAGGCGAGGTAGGGTTTTATTGGTCATCAACAGAGGATAATTCAAATATCTGCGCGTGGGGTGTCTCTATGCTCAATGGCTACACCTTCAACTACCGTAAGAACTACAACCGCTATGTGCGCGCCGTAGCTAAATTTTAGAAAACAATTGTAAACAATGAAAAAAATAGTAAAAAATCTCGGTTTTTGGATACTTGTAGCGATGGTTGCAGGTATTGCAGTAGGTGCTGTAGCAGGGGAGAGTGCAAAGATGTTTGCGCCGCTTGGAACGCTATTTATACAGCTTATCAAGATGCTTGTAGTGCCACTTGTGGCCATTTCGATAATCTCCGGTGCGGCATCGCTTGGTGGCTCACGCTCGGCTGGGAAAATAGGTGTTGTAAGTATCAGTTACATTATGCTTACAACAGTTATATCCATAATTATAGCCATTATTGCAGGTCTTATATTCAAACCTGGGGCAGGGCTGAGTGCCGAGAGTGTGGGGTTGATAAATTCCGCATCCTCTACAGCAGAGCAGAGTGCTTCTACACCAGGATTTTGGGATACTATTATAGGTATGATTCCTGCAAATCCTATTCAGGCTTTTGCAGAGGGTAATATTTTGCAGATTATTGTCTTTGGACTATTTCTCGGCTTTGGTATCGCGGCTATAGAGAGCAGTAAGCGTGAGAAGGTCGTCAGAGGACTCAATTATATCCTTGAGGCTCTTATTTGGTGCATCGGCAAGGTTATGCTTGTGGCTCCAATAGGTGTTTTCGGACTTATGGCAGAGGCTACGGGCACTTTTGGATTTGCAGTGCTGCTAAAGATTGCAAATCTGCTGTGGGTGGATTTGCTTGCTGTATTTGTTATGGGGCTTGTTGTATATCCTCTAACAATAGCTCTGCTCTCAAGGGTTAGCATTAAAGATTTCTTTAGAGAGATGATTCGTCCTCAAATTATCGCCTTTTCAACAGCTTCAAGTATGGCAACTCTGCCCGTAACTATGGCAGCCTGTGATAAGATGGGTATTTCAAAGCAGACTTCAGGTTTTGTTGCTCCTCTGGGTGCTACTATCAACATGACGGGAAATGCAATTTATTATACCCTTGTAGCACTCTTTTTTGCGCAATTCTACGGCATTGAGCTTTCAATGGCTCAATATATAGCAATTGCTATCACCGCCTCACTTGGCTCTATTGGTCAGGCAGGGGTCCCTGGTCCGACACTTATGGTTGTTGCTGTGCTTGTCAGTGCAGGTATTCCAATCGAGGGTCTGCCACTGCTATATGCTCTTGACAGAGTGTTTGATATGATTCGCACAGTGCTAAATATCACAGGCGATGCCGCTTGCGCTGCCGTTACAGACCGCTTTGCAGAGGAATAATGGAAAAATTAACCGAGATACTACATGCAAGCGGAGCTTCGTGTGTAGTTGAAAATAGGGGAGAGGTTAGACAATTCTATCAGAGAGGTGTTAAAGACCTCTATTGCCTCTATAAAACCGAAAGCAGTTTTCTTTGTGGTGCAAAGGTTACAGATAAGGTTGTGGGCAGAGCTGCAGCTACTCTGATGATTCTTGGAGGCGTTAAGTATATCTATGCCCAGACTATCAGCACGCT
>JAFWBN010000068.1 GCA_017507075.1 Alistipes sp.
CACGGGCTGAAAAGCGGGCATGGGCGGCATCTGAAACGGGCGTGATAGAGAAGATTCCGATGCTCTTAGGCAGCATCATATTGAGTTTATACATAGTTTGCGCCACATCAAACGCCGCATTGCAATCGAAGTGAGCCACATAATACGAGGCATTGACGCCGGAATCGGTACGGCCTGCGCCCGTAATCTCGGTATGAGTGCCGAGCAGTCTTGACAATGCGCCCTCAACGGTCTGCTGCACGCTCGGCACATCAGGCTGTCGCTGCCAACCGCAGAAATCGGCACCATCATATCTCAATTCGACAAAATATCGCATACACAAAAGTAGTAATTTCCAACAGAAATTCAAAATTTTTATGCAATTTTTTCCTGCGCGGGCAGGTATTATCTATTCTCGAAAATTTTTCGTATCTTTGGCAGTTCAAACTTATACACAACAAAAGCATGAAAGCAGCAATTATAGGATACGGCAAAATGGGGCATGAGATTGAGCGCGTACTGCTCAGCAGAGGCCACAGCGTAGCTCTTATTATAGACCAAGAGAATATTGCAGAACTGACAGCCGAAAATCTTGCGGGAATAGATGTTGCAATAGAGTTTACAACCCCCGCAACGGCGTACAGTAACATCCGCACATGTATAGAGGCGGGTACAGCGATTGTAAGCGGCACAACGGGCTGGACAGAGCGTCTTGAAGAGCTTCAGCAGCTTTGCAGGCAGAGGGGCAGTGCGATGATATACTCGTCGAACTACTCGCTCGGCGTGAATATAGCCTTCAGAATAAATCGCCGTTTGGCAGAGCTGATGAACGGCTGCAGCAACTACGATGTTCGCATCGAGGAGATTCATCACACGCAGAAAAAGGATGCTCCAAGTGGCACGGCGATAACGCTTGCAGACGAGGCAATTGCCCGCTTAGACAGAAAAAGCCGTTGGAACTGCATAGAGCCGCAGAAGGGCGAGGAGTCTAAGCACATAGAGGGCAGCATTGAGATAACATCGCTCAGAGAGGGTAGTGTTCCGGGGACGCACACTATAACCTACGAGTCGGCAGATGATATTTTGGAGGTAAAGCACACGCTTAAGAGTCGTAGCGCGCTGGCAACGGGTGCGGTTATTGCTGCCGAGTTTATATGTGGCAAAAAGGGTGTATTTACGATGGATGACCTTTTCAAGGAGTAGAATATGAGAAGATTTTGGAGTAACAAATGGGTTAAATTTGCCGTAGTGGCAGTCATTTACACGCTACTATGTGTAGTTTGGACGGGAAATTTATGGATGCTGTTGGGACTTATTGTGGTTTACGACCTATATATTTCGCGTCTGTTTTACAAATATATTTGGCACTACAACGGCGTTTTATGCGAGAAATATCCGCTCTACAAGAGCATTTGGGGTTGGATTGATGCCATACTTTGGGCGACAGTGGCAGCTACGCTGTTGCATCTGTTTGTATTTCAGCTCTACAAGGTGCCAACATCCTCGATGGAGAAGACAATACTTATCGGCGACTACCTATATGTGAGCAAGATTTCATACGGCCCGCAGGTGCCTAACACACCGATTGCAATGCCATTTGTATTCAACACCATGCCGTGGTCAGCCTCTCAGAAGTCATATTCTGAGGCTATAAAATGGGATTACCACCGCCTGAAGGGTATTAAAAAGATTAAGAGGGGCGATGTTGTTGTTTTTAACTATCCCGCAGGCGATACAGTGCTTATAGCCAAGAGGTTACAACCTATGGCGGCAGCAAGTTACTACGATGTATTGCGCAGCTATCAGCAGACATACGGCACAACCGAGGGCAGACGACGACTTTTTGAAGATTATGATGTTATGGTTCACCCTGTTGACAAGCGAGAGAACTACATCAAGCGTTGTGTGGCAATTCCGGGCGATAAAATCAAAATTGAAGGCACTCAACTCTATGTAAACGGTGTGGCCCAGCAGACCCTTGACGAGCAGCAATTTATATACTTTGTGCAGACCACAGCACCTCTTACAGAGTATGCACTAAGCAAAGCCGGTGTTAGAGAGTGGGGCGGAAATATGCCTTACTACTACCTTACAATGACCGACCAGGCGGCAGCCAAGATTGAAAAGATGGCTTCCGTAACCTCTGTAGTAAAATATGACAACACAGAGGCAAGTAGCGACTTTTATCCTAACCACAGCAGATACAGCTGGACTCAGGACAACTTCGGAGAGCTTTGGATTCCGCAAAAAGGCACGACAATAGAACTTACAACAGAAAATCTGCCGCTGTATAGCAGAATTATTGAGCAGTATGAGGGTCATACACTGTCTGTAAACGATGGAAAAATCTTTATTGACGGAGTTGAGACAAAGAGCTACACCTTTGCCATGGATTACTATTGGATGATGGGCGACAACCGCCACAACTCTGCCGATAGTCGTTTTTGGGGATTTGTACCAGAAGACCACATTGTCGGGAAGGCATCTTTTATAGCCTTCTCAAAGGGCGAGGATGGTATTCGTTGGAATCGTTTGTTCAAAAAAATAAGATAGAGTGGAGGAGTTAAAAGACAGCTATTTTACCATTGCCGAGCCTGCACAGTGCAACATGCGTGAGCGCAGCAGCAAGTTTCTCTCCTACGCCTTTCCTGTAACAGACGAGGAGCAGATTCGCACGCACCTTGATACCCTGCGTAAAGAGTTTTATGATGCTACACATCATTGCTACGCGTGGCGACTTGGCTACTATGGTGAGCAATTTCGTGCAAATGACGATGGCGAGCCGTCAGGCACTGCCGGAAAGCCTATTTTAGGTCAGTTGCTGTCGCATGAGATTACGAACTGTCTTATTGTGGTTGTCCGCTACTTTGGTGGCACAAAATTGGGAGTATCGGGTCTTATTCAGGCTTATAAAGAGGCTGCGGCAGATGTTATTGCAGAGAGTAAAGTTATAGAGAAGACTGTAGATACCGTTTTAAGGGTCGATTTCTCGTATATGGTGATGAACGACATTATGAGAATAGTCAAAGATGAGACTCCGCAGATTGTCAATCAGAATTTTGACAACCTATGTTCAATGACTTTAGCAATTCGCAAGAGCAAAGCCCAGACCCTTATAGGTAAACTAAGCAAGGTCAGCGGTGCTACTATCGAAATTTTAGAAAATGAGCTATAAATCGATTTATATAAAGGGGGCAAGAGTCCACAACCTCAAGAATATAGAGCTTGAGATACCTCACAACAAACTTGTTGTTGTAACGGGTCTTTCTGGCAGTGGTAAGAGTACCCTTGCCTTTGATACAATCTTTGCCGAAGGACAGAGGCGTTATGTGGAGTCATTATCCTCTTATGCCCGTCAATTTCTCGGCAGGATGACAAAGCCCGATGTAGATATTATTACCGGAATAGCCCCTGCAGTAGCTATAGAGCAGAAGGTTAGCACTCGTAATCCTCGTTCTACAGTTGGCACAACAACCGAGATTTACGACTATTTAAGGCTTCTATTTTCGCGCATAGGTAAGATATATTCGCCACTGTCGGGTTTGGAGATAAAGTGTTATACAACAGACGATGTGGTAGAGTATATAACCTCGCTTGGAGAGGGTAAAAGGGTTATTATAACCGTACCAATGCGTCTTAAAGCAGGTCAGAGCATTGTAGAGCGCATGTTGCAGCTCATTGCAGATGGTATTCAAAGGCTCTACATAGATGGCTCAACTGTTCTGATTGAGGATTTTATGCCTACCATTAACTCGCTTACATCTGTAGAAGATATACAGATTGTAATTGACCGCATAAAAGTAGCCACTGACGACGATACTCTAACCCGTATGCGAGAGTCTGTGTCTGGTGCTTTTGGCTACGGAACAAGCAGTTGCTGTGTTATTTGCGAGGATAGCACAAGGGAGTTTTCGGCATCTCTTACAGCTGATGGAATTGAGTTTGAACGCCCATCTGAGCATCTCTTCGGCTTTAACAACCCTTTAGGAGCCTGTCCTGTTTGTGAGGGCTTTGGCAAGGTTACGGGTATAGACGAGAATTTGGTTGTGCCGGATAAATCCAAGAGCATATTTGACAATGCTATAGCCTGCTGGCGAGGAGAGTCTATGAGTCGTTTTAAGGATTTGCTTATACAAAATGCCTACAAGTTCGACTTTCCGATTCATGAGCCATACTACAAACTAACTGAGCAGCAACGCCGTCTGTTATGGAGCGGAAATGAGTATTTTTACGGTCTTAATGCCTTTTTTGACTACCTTGAGGCGGAGCGAAAGAAGCACAAGATGCAGTTTGCCATACTCAAAGCCCGATATACAGGTAAGACTATCTGTCCAGCATGTAATGGTGCAAGGTTAAGGCCAGAGGCTCTATATGTCAAGGTTGGAGGCAAAAATATCTCTGAACTTGCTGCAATGAATATCGATAGTCTGATTCACTTTTTTGCAAATCTGAGTCTTGATGAACATGATAGTACAACAGCCGAGCGCATACTAAAAGAGATTAAAAATCGTCTTCAATATATGAGCGATGTAGGTCTTGGATACCTCACTCTTGACCGTTTGTGTTCAACACTATCGGGTGGCGAGAGTCAGCGAATAAACCTCTCAACATCACTTGGTAGCAATCTTACAGGTTCACTATATATTTTGGATGAGCCGAGCATTGGTCTGCATCCAAAAGATACGGCAAGGCTTATACATGTACTCAAGCAGTTGCGCGATTTAGGAAATACGGTAATTGTTGTAGAGCATGAAGAGGAGATTATCCGCGCAGCCGACTATATTGTCGATATAGGCCCTAAAGCAGGCGAAAATGGCGGTCAAGTTGTATTTAGCGGCGATATAAAGAGTCTTTGCAAGGCAAAAAACAGCCTTACGGCGGACTATTTATGTGGCAAAAAGAGTATAGATATTCCCGATACAGTACGCCCATGGAACAACTATATTACAATCAATGGTGCGAGGGTAAACAATCTGAAAAATATATCCGTAAAGATTCCTCTTGGTGTTATGACCTGCATCACGGGCGTAAGTGGCTCTGGCAAGAGTTCTCTTGTAAAAGGGATACTCTATCCTGCTCTGCGCAGACAGATTATGGAGTGCGGAGACCATCCTGGAGACTTTGATTCGCTGGGTGGAGATTTGAAGATGATACGAAGTGTTGAGATGGTTGACCAAAATCCTATAGGAAAGTCATCCCGCTCAAATCCTGTAACATATATCAAGGCATACGACGAAATTCGCCGACTTTTTGCCGACCAACCATACGCACAGCGCACAAATATACAACCGAGCAACTTCTCATTTAATGTTGCCGGAGGTCGATGTGAGCAGTGTCAAGGCGAGGGCTCAATAAAAATTGGCATGCAGTTTATGGCAGATGTAACCCTTACTTGTGATGCTTGTGGAGGTAGAAGATTTAAGCAGGAGATTCTCGATATAAAGTATAAGGGCAAAGATATTTGCGATGTCCTTGATATGAGCATAGACGAGGCTATCGACTTCTTCTCTCAAGACAGCAAATGCTCTACCTGTCGTAAAATTGTGGAGAGACTGCGACCTTTGCAGGATGTAGGCTTGGGATATATCAAACTCGGACAATCCTCCTCAACACTCTCCGGCGGAGAGAGCCAAAGAGTAAAACTTGCATCGTTTTTAACAAAAGATACAGGCCGAGGTAGTATTGTATTTATATTTGACGAGCCTACAACAGGTCTGCACTTCCACGACATAAAGAAACTACTTGCTGCTTTTGATGCCCTTATATCAAACGGACATACGGTAATTATTGTCGAACACAATATGGATATTATCAAGTGTGCCGACCATATTATAGACTTGGGTCCAGAGGCAGGAGATATGGGTGGAGATATCGTTTTTGAAGGCACACCAAAAGAGATACTCAATTGTAAGACAAGTTATACAGGCAGTTATCTAAAGTCTCACTTCAAGTAAATGAAAGAGGAATTTTATACATACTCTCTACCAAATGGCATAAGGGGCATACACCGCACAGTAAAGAGTGGTGCTGCGCGTTGTGCAGTGATAATAGGGGCCGGTAGTAGGGATGAGTTGCAAGATGAGTACGGAATTGCACACTTTGCAGAGCATGGACTCTTCAAAGGCACTCTTCACCGCAAGGCTTATCAAGTAAACTGTCGTCTTGAAAATCTTGGCGGGGAACTTAATGCCTTTACAACCAAAGAGGATACAACTGTACACGCCACAGTATTACGCAGCGACTTTACAAAGGCAGTTGAACTACTTTCAGATGTAGTTTTCAACTCTGTCTTTCCCGACAAAGAGCTTGACAAGGAGCGCGAGGTGATTATTGACGAGATAAACACCTACAAGGACTCTCCAATGGATATGATTTATGACACCTTTGAGGATATGATTTTCGAGGGGTCGGAGCTTGGGCATAATATTCTTGGCAGAAAACGCGACCTTATGCGCCACAACAGCTGCGCTCTTCACCGATTTGTTGAGCGCACGCATACTACAGACCAGATGGTTTTTGCATCTATAGGTAACATATCAAATAGTCGTATAGAGCAGATAGCATCTCAATATTTTGCCAATCAAAGAGCTACAACACGCAGTTATAGCAGGGTTGCACCTCAACCATACAGAGCCTTTGAGAAGATTGTAAACAAGCACACTCATCAATCGCACTGTATTATAGGAAATAGGGCATACGGCATTACCGAGGATAAGCGACTACCGTTCTCACTGCTTATAAATATTCTCGGAGGTCCATGTGCAAACTCCCGTCTTAATGTCAATGTACGCGAGAAAAACGGACTTTCGTACAATATTGAGGCAAACTACACCCCTTATTCTGATTGTGGCATGGCTGTAATATACTTCAGTTCAGAGCATTACAACACTGATAGTTGCCGAGAGATTATTGCAAACGAGATAAAAAAACTCCAAAACACAAAGCTGACCACTCGCCAGCTTGCCATGGCAAAAAAGCAGTACATTGCCCAGATGACAATATCCACAGAGGGAAATGAGGGTTACATGTTGGGTGTAGGGCGTTCACTGCTTGTACATGGCGAGGTTGACACCCTTGAGGAGGCTTACAAGAAGATAAATGCCGTAACAGCTTCACAGATTGCTGAGGTTGCCAATGAAATATTTACAAACAACTCAACCTTAATCTACCGATGACCGATTTAGACAGATACATCGAGACAATGTCCTCTGCTGAGGATGCCTTACTGCACGAACTTGAGAGAGAGACATATCTCAGAGTGCTCAACCCACGCATGATTTCTGGACATATTCAAGGTAAACTGCTTGAGATGATTGTCCGCATGATACGCCCACAGAGAGTTCTTGAGATTGGCACATTTACGGGCTATTCGGCTCTATCCATGGCCGCAGGTTTGACAGAGGGCGGAATAATCGACACTTGCGAGGTGGATGATGAGTTAGAGATGATGATTTTAGAGTATTTTGAGCGTTCAAAATACGCCGACAAGCTCCGTCTTCACATTGGCTCGGCTCTTGATATTGCTCCAAGTTTAGGAGAGGTCTATGACCTTGTATTTATAGATGGCGACAAGCGCGAATATACAGCCTATTACAACATGCTCTTTGATAAAGGACTTGTACGAAGTGGTAGTTGGATTATGGCAGATAATATTCTATGGTATGGCAAAGTTACAGAGCCTGTAGTCAAAGGCGACAAGCAGACTCAGGGAATAATAGACTTTAACGCCACTGTAGCAGCAGATAAAAGGGTTGAAAATGTAATTCTACCTATTCGCGACGGCATAAACCTTATTCGTGTAAAATAAAAAACTAAAAGCTATGGCAATATTTATCAACCTCGACATTATACTTGCAAGGCGCAAAATGACCCTCTCTGAGCTTGCTGAAAGGGTGGATATATCTATTGTCAACCTATCCAAGTTAAAGACAGGAAAGGGTAGAGCTATCCGTTTTTCGACTCTCGACGCTATTTGCGAGGCTTTAGATTGTCAGCCTGGCGATATTATAGAACACAGAAAAGGTATGATGCTATGAGATATATTGTAGTAACGCTTATTGCTCTTCTCTCAATAGCTACAGCTACAGCAAAAGGTGATGTTGTAAAGGTTGCCGTGCTTGCTGACCTGCATATAACCCCAGGCAATGACAACGACAAAATGATGACAAGGGTTGTGGAGCAGATAAATGCCGAAGATTTTGACCTTGTTGTAGTAGCGGGAGATATTACAAATTCCGGCAGCGATAGTGAGCTAAAGTGTGCTTACAACCATCTTAAGCGCATTAAACACCGCAGCATTATAACTCATGGAAATCACGAGACAACATGGAGTACAAGCGGCGGAAAAGATTTTGAGAAATATTTTGGGCATAATGGTTGCATAACGCAAAAAGTCGGAGATTACCTCTTTGTAGCATATCCTGCAGGCCCATTTATAAAGATGGCTGACGGCACAGCTCAAGATGGTTGCAGGCTTAAGTGGATAGAGAAACAGATGCAAAGAGCTGGCAAGCGACGCATAGTTTCGGTTTGTCATTATCCTCTGAACAACGACATCACAAATCGCAAGCAAGTAACGGCTTTGATGAACAAATACCGCGTAAGTGCATCAATTTGCGGACACTATCACAAGCCACGATTGATGAATTTTGACTCAATCCCTGGTATTTTATCCCGCAGTCTGATGTTGTCTGACAAGGGTAGTCGTAGCTATGGGTACTCTGTACTTACATTTGACAAAGACTCTATTTTTGTCTCTGAAAGGCTTATAGATGGCTCTTGCTGCAGACAATATGCCGTGCATCAATATCGAGACAGCAGTGTTAATGCTATACCTTGCGACCCTATGCCGGAACCGTTATACGATGGCGACTTTTTATCTGAACTTATTGTTGAAGATAATGCCGCAATATACACCGCTGCACAAGTTTCAGAGGATATTCTATACTATGCCAACTCTGCGGGCGAGGTTAAGGCTTACGACACGATAAAAAGAGAGGTTTGCTGGACCTATAATTTCAAAGACCCTATATATTCAACACCCGTACTGCACAAAGAGCTAATTATCGTTGCAACACTCTCTGATGGCATTGTAGCCCTCAACCGCACAAACGGCAAAAAGGTGTGGCAAAACAAGCAAAGTGGTTGTTTTATCGGAAACGGAGTTGTTGATGGCGACTATTTATACATTGGCTCTGTAGGCAAAATGTACAAAATAGATGCTCTGTCAGGTAATACAATATGGAGTTTTAATATTGGTGCGGAGCATCCTCAAGGAAGAGCTACTATTGCAGACGGCAAGCTTATTTTTGGTGCATGGGATACTTTTTTATACTGCGTAGATTGCAAAAGCGGCAAAGAGCTTTGGCGATGGTCAAATGGCTCAAAAAATAAGCTCCTCTCGCCTGGGCATATTATACCGAGAGTTGCAGAGGGCAGGGTAATGGTTGTAGCTCCGGATAGATATATTACCAACATAGACCTTGAGACGGGAGAACAAATTTGGCGCGTAAAGAGGCGCAAAGTACGCGAAAGCACGGGCATTAGTCCCGATGGTAAGACTTTTTATGCCAAGACCATGGATGGGGAGATGTTAGCCGTTCCTATGGTTGCAGAGAGCTACACTGAGGATTGGATTGTTGATGCAGGATGGGGATACGACCACAGTTTCTGTCCTCTGACAGTTTTAGACAATGTTGTATATATGGCAAACCGTCGTGGTAAGGTTGCAGCCATTGATAAGTGTGGCAAATTGATTACCACAGGTAAATTTGCCGACTCTGCAGCAAATGATTTAAGAGCAGACGAAGATGGTAATATTTGGATAAGTTTTATTGAGGGTACAATCTGGAAAGTGAGTCTAAAGTCAATAAAATGTCAACAAAAGTAGATTTACAAAGTACATTTTATTGATATAATTACTATATTTGCATCGTAAAACATTTGGTTAGTATGGAAAAACAAGCAAAAGAGTATGTAGAGAATTTCATGGCGCAGGTTATCGCCAGAAATCCTAATGAGCCTGAGTTTCATCAGGCTGTACGCGAGGTGGCAGAGTCGCTTGCTCCGTATATCGTAGCAGACCCAGCTCTATTAAAACTCAAAGTGCTTGAGCGCATTGTTGAGCCTGAGCGTGTAATAATCTTTAGAGTTCCATGGCTCAATGACCGTGGCGAAATCGAGATTAACCGTGGTTTTCGTGTGCAGATGAACAGCGCACTTGGTCCATACAAGGGCGGTATTCGTTTCCACGCATCGGTAAATCTGAGCATTATGAAGTTCCTCGCCTTTGAGCAGACCTTCAAAAACAGCCTCACAACACTGCCTATGGGTGGCGGAAAGGGTGGCTCAGACTTCAATCCTAAGGGTCGCTCGGATAATGAGGTTATGAAGTTCTGTCAATCGTTTATCACTGAATTGTACCGTCATATCGGACAGGATACAGATGTGCCTGCTGGAGATATTGGCGTAGGCGGCAGAGAGATTGGCTACATGTTTGGTCAATACAAACGCCTCAGAGACGAGTTTACAGGTACATTTACAGGTAAAGGTCTTGGCTGGGGTGGCTCGCTATTGCGTCCAGAGGCTACAGGTTATGGTCTTTGCTACTTCACTCAGCAGATGCTTGCAACTCGTGGCGAGAGCTTTGAGGGCAAAACTGTATGCGTATCCGGCTCCGGGAATGTTGCACAGCACGCCGCAGAGAAGGCTATGCGCTTTGGTGCAAAGGTGGTAACCCTCTCTGACTCTTCAGGTTTTATATACGACCCTGAAGGATTTACCGAGGAGAAGATTCAGTATGTCAAGCTGCTCAAAAATGTCTATCGTGGCAGAATTAAGGAGTATGCAGACAAATATCCTCAGGCACAATACTTTGCCGGCGAGCGTCCATGGAGGGTTAAGTGCGATATTGCACTGCCTTGCGCGACCCAGAACGAGCTTAACGGTGCTGAGGCTCAGATGCTTGTAGATAATGGTTGTTTCTGTGTTGCCGAGGGCGCAAATATGCCTTCAACACCTGAGGCTATTGAGGTATTCTTCTCAAACAAGTTGCTCTATGCTCCTGGTAAGGCTTCAAATGCAGGCGGTGTGGCAACTTCAGGTCTTGAGATGTCGCAAAACTCTATGCGTATTAAGTGGACAGCTGAGGAGGTTGACGAAAAACTACATGTAATCATGAGCAGTATCCACGATGTCTGCACAAAGTACGGCACCGAGGAGGACGGATATGTAAACTATGTCAAAGGAGCCAATATCGGAGGCTTTATGAAGGTTGCTGAGGCTATGATGGCCCAGGGCTGCGTATAGTGCCTGCTTTTTCTAAGGATTTTAGAGAAGTCTTTACAAGGCTCGGCAAAAAAATCCCATCGGTGGATAGTACAGAAGTACAACCACTGATGGGACTTTTTTGTTAGGGGCAGGTATGCCATTATAAGTGCAAATGCACCACTATCACGACAAATTAACGACAAATAATTTGTTCTTGGCAAATCTTTTATTAAATTTGTAGTGTCAAGTGCAACTTGACATAAAATACGAAAGTGTTTTTCGCGGTCCTCAAATGGGAATGTGGAAGTTTTCAGAAACAGAAGGGCAGACGAATTGCACTCATTTCTTGTACATGCATTGTTGGCATATTGTGTGCCTTGCTCTGCATTGTATAGGTGTGGGGCATTATTATCGTTTGTTTCTGTTTAGGTCTTTCCACAACCTCCATTTGAATAGACGGAAATCATCTCCACACTTTTTATTTCGAACAATTACATATTGGAGATGTATGGCAACTTAAATTTATTGTATTATGGGAAAGACAACTAACAACAAACAAAAGAAAGAGTTCTTTTTGGCAAGATGGATGAAGAGCCTTCTTAATTGGCTTGACACAAAACTCTTTACTACAGCAACAGCAGAGGCTCTTAGACCTGTTTATGTACCTATATTTTGGTCTTTTGCCTTAAGTTTCGCCGGAGGTATTATCGTTGGAATACAATCTCTTTTTGCAGAAAATGAAGAGAAGTTTGCAACAATCGTTTTTAGTATCATACTCGCCATAACAGTTGGAATTACGATATGGTATCTCATTTCAGACCTAAAACGATTTAAGAGCATTGGTGTCAAAATTGGCCGAATTGCGTATATGCTCGTCTTGGAGGGCGTTGCATTTGCAGCAGGATTCTATTTGGCTATAATTGTGTTAATGGTCTGCATACTACTCTTTGTTCTATGGTTACTCTTTATGATGGTCTTTGGCGATGATAATAAAAAGAAGAAGAGGATAAGACTATCTAATGGCGATGAGGTTACAGAGGAGAAGGGATTAGCCGGAGAGAGCTATTATACAGGCTCTTCAGGCAAAGAGTATGACAAAGTAGGCGAAGATACCTATGTAGAAAAATAGCGATACAGACTTATTTGTCTGTTTGCTTAATTTGGATTGCAAAATTCCTAAATTATAGTACCATGAAAAGATTTTTTTCATTTATCGCAGCACTGACTATATTATTTACAGTTGGTTGCGACAAAATCTTAGAGAGCACCTCGCTCTACGACAAGGTAGAGAATATCGAGGAGCGACTTCTAAGACTCGAAGAGTTGTGCAACAAGATGAACACAAACATTTCATCTCTGCAAACTATTGTTACAGCATTGCAGCAAAACGACTTTGTTACAAACATTGCCCCAATTACGCAAAATGGCACAGAAGTAGGCTACACAATCACCTTCTCAAAGAGCGGCTCTATTACCATCTATCATGGTAAAGATGGCAAAGATGGCTCTGACGGCAAAAATGGAGCTGATGGTAAGGATGGGAAAGATGGCACAGCTCCTGTTATTGGTGTAAAGCAAGATGCTGACGGGGTATATTATTGGACCCTTAATGGCGAGTGGTTGCTTAATGAGCGTGGCGAGAAAGTCAAGGCTGTAGCTACCGATGGCAAAGATGGTGCTAACGGAGAGGATGGCACAGATGGGACAAATGGAGCTGACGGAAAAGATGGGAAAGACGGCATCACTCCTCAACTGAAAATCGAGGATGATTATTGGTATATCTCTTACGACAACGGCAACTCTTGGACTCAAGTAGGCAAAGCGACAGGTGAGGATGGGCAGGATGGCTCTACATCAGTAATAGAGAGTATCTTCAAAGAGATTAAGCAGGATGAGAATAGCATCTATCTTACACTTGTTGATGGTACTGTAATAAGCATTCCAAAGACAAGCAGTTATCTATTTGACAAGCTGCAGTCAGTAAGTTATATCCCACGCTATACAGATGGTAAAGCTACAGTATTCTACTCCTCTATAAGCAGTTCTTCAACAGAAATGGATTTTGAAGTCTCTCCAAAAGATGCTGTGGCTGATATTATTGCAGGATGGCAAGAGTGCCTATCACTCAAGGCTGTAAATACTATTACTCGCACAGTAAAGTATATCGACATGCCTATACTATCTTGTCAGGCAGACACTGAGAGCGGTATTATTACAATATCTGCATCAGGTTGCAACCTCTCTGAAGCATTCTTCTCCGGAGCAGAGGGTGTTAGCGCGAGATTGGGTATATCTGATGGAAATACAAACATTACATCCGACTTTGTTGAACTTGTCGCCGTTAAGCAATCTGTATCTGACAGACAAATTTGCTATACATCAATAGACGAAAAGATTGTAGAGCCTTATGACAAGAGTGTATTTGGAGCAAATATCGTCTCCAATACTTATGAGGATGGTGTGGGCGTAATCCTTTTTGATGATGTGGTAACAAAGATTGGGGATAATGCATTTTTGAATTGTCAGAGACTTAAAAGTGTAACAATCCCAAACGGTGTTACTGAGATTGGCAGTGCGCCTTTCTCTTGTTGCGCAAATCTTGCAGAGTTTAACGGCAAGTTCGCAACAGCAGACAAGAGAGCTATTATCGCCAACAGTGTATTCTGTGCCTACGCTATTCGTTGCGAGTCAACAGAGTATAGTGTCCCTACGGGCGTTACCAAAATTGGCGACTCTGCATTTATTTATGGTTCTTGGCTTGAAAAAGTGGTTATTCCTCAAGGTGTAACTGAGATTGGAGAATATGCCTTTTGTGCTTGCAACAATTTGCAGAGTATCTCTATCCCTAATAGCGTAACCACAATTGGATTCCAGGCCTTTTTCTACTGCAATAATAATCTTAAGAGTATAACAATCCCAGAAAGCGTTACAACAATGGGAGATAGCGTTTTTCTCGATTGTTCTGTGCTTGAGAGTGTCTATTGCAAAGCAACTACACCGCCCGTTGCTACATATACATATTCATCACCCTCTTGGGCGGCTTTTGCAAACAATGCAGAAAATCGCAAAATCTATGTTCCCGCAGCATCTGTTGCCGCCTACAAGGCTGCCGATGGCTGGAAAGAGTACGCAGATGCAATTGTGGGATATGATTTTGAGGGAGACAATATCGAGGATAGCACCGAAATTCCAAATAACCAGATTTGGTACACCTCTACTGATGGCAATATCGTAACACCTTATTATGCAGATGCTTTCGGAGCAGTAATTCTCTCCAATACATACGAAAATGGAAAAGGTATTATTCTTCTTAATGGAGTTGTTACAGCAATTAAAGATTTCGCTTTTCTTAATTGTAAAAATCTGGCAAATATAACCCTTCCAAATAGTTTAACTGAAATTGGAGAAAGGTCATTTGGAGCTTGTCAAAATCTCACAAATATAATCATCCCTGATAGTGTAACTTCTATTGATACAGAAGCCTTTAATTTTTGTACAAGTCTGACAAGTATAACTATTCCTAATAGTGTAACAGTGATTGGAGATCGTGCTTTCTGGAGTTGCTCTGGTTTGACAAGTGTTACTATTCCTAATAGCGTAACAAAGATTGGAAATAATCCTTTCGCAAATTGCGAAAATCTTGCAGAATTTAAGGGCAAATTTGCATCAGAGGATGGCAGATGTCTGATTATAGATGGAGTATTAAAATCTTTTGCGCCAGCTGGTCTTTCATCATATACTATACCGAATAATGTAACAGAAATTGGAAATTCGGCTTTCAGAGATTGCTCTAATTTGACAAGCATAACTATTCCTGATAGTGTAACAGTGATTGGAGGTTATGCTTTCTGGAGTTGCTCTGGTTTGACAAGTATTACTATTCCAAATGGGGTAACAACTATTCAAGAAGGTACTTTTACCGGTTGTAAAAGTCTTAAAAATATTACAATTCCAGAAAATATAACAACAATAGGGATAGGTGTTTTCCTTGATTGTTCTACTCTTGAAAGTGTCTATTGCAAAGCAACTACACCGCCCGTTGCTACATATTCATCATCCTCTTGGGTTGAAAAAGCAAAAGCGCTTAAAAACACAGTGCTTTATATGAAACGCGCAGATGCACATCTGCCGAAAGGCACTTGGTTTGTGCAAGAACTTTTTGATTGTACTGTTATTGATGATAACAACGGCAAAGTGTTGGGCACAATCGTTGATGTTAGCGAAACAG
>JAFWBN010000069.1 GCA_017507075.1 Alistipes sp.
GCGTGAGTTGTCGATAAGAAATTGGGCTGCATTTTTGGCTATAGCAAGGGCATTATCGCGGTATTGAGGCAGTGTTTTGGCAAGTAAAACCTCTAATCTTACAACTGCGCCTATAATCTTGCAGGCGTATGTAAAGTGCTTGTAGCTCATATCAGGCTCTGTGGAGGTGGCGAAGTTCTGCACCTGAGGCATGTTGTGGACATAGAGCATACCTAAAATAGCAGCATCTCTGTAACTGCGCACAGCACCGCTATATGGAGGGTTAAAGCCGTAGTCTCTCCAAAAACTGCGTTCTCCTGCAATACCTACAACCCTGCCCGATGCGTCTAAACCCTCGACTGTAAGGCTGACATCTGCGCCCTGCGGAATATCGTTCCAAATCTTTGAGAGGGTCTGCTGAGGAGAGTCTGCTGTAAAGCTAAATGTGCTACCATCCTTTGTAGTTGCGGTGTAGCGATAGCTTTTGGCTCCCTCTATACTCTTGAAATCAAAAGATGGCGCATAGATAAACTTCTTTGCAAAACCGTTCCAAAACGGGCTGTTCTCACCTCCTGGATGTATAGGGGTAAGATATTGGCGGGCTGCTATCTCGGAGAGTCTTTTGTTTGTATCCTCTGGAGCGCAAGATGCTATTAGAGAGCAAAGTGCGCAAAAAATTAACAGTTTTTTCATACTCTTATCTATTTTATCTTTAGTGATTGGATTACTATCTGGTCCTCGGCATCGCTATTTGAGGTTGCCACTATTTTTAGTGCATGGACTGCTGCTGTAGGCTTGATTGTAGCACCTGCAACATCGAAATCGGCTGCTTTGACAAATGTCTTGCCGTCATAGCTTACCTCTATATAGCCCTTGAGCAGGTTGCAACGCCTGAGGTATATATGACCCGTCATGGCCTCAATCTCTCGACATGATACAGGTTCAGCAAAGCGATACTCAATCCAATCTCCGGCTTTAGCGGCACGAGTGGTGCGGACAATGCTGTTTGAGTATTTCGCAGCATTGGCCATTGGCGTTTTCTCTGAGCAAGGTATTGAGGAGGTAACGGTTACGGCAGGCTTTAGGCGTGCAAAATACTCTTTGCTGCCCGTCTTTTTGCTCTTTCCTGTACCTCTGAAGCTCTGAATCTCTATAGCATAAGGGGCTGAGGTGGCAATTGGCTTGGTATATTTGCTGCTTCTGCCTGTGCGTGTGTCTGTATAATATATGGTAGAGTTGTCTGCTGTTGTGGCGTAGATTTTGCCATCTTTGTACTCTACCTTAGGAGTCTCAAGACGATATGTTACCCCCATGGCATCCATGCGGCTGTAGTGGGACTCTTTAAGCACTGTGTAGAACTCGTCCCAACTTCTGCGCTCATGACTCCATGCAACCTCAGAGAGCGCACAGAGACGCGGAAAGAGCATATAGTCGAGATAGTCGCTCTTCTCCGGATTGTGGGCGATATATATCTCGCTGAAGAACGACGCCTCTATGCCTGCTACATTTTTGAGATGCTCTGCAGTAAATCCCTGCTTTGCAAAGTCAAAAGATAACACCTTCTTAGCATCAAATATCGCAGCCCAAGTGTGTCCTGGCTCTGAAGAGGACTGCTTCATATCAAAGTAGAAGAAATGACCCGGCATAATGATTGTCGGATAGCCCTTAGAGGTCGATGCAAGGCACTTTTTGATGCTTGCCCATCCGTGTACGCGAGTGCTTTTAGGTAGTAGTCCACCCTCTATGCCCTCGTTCCATACGGCAGGTTTTTTTTCATATTTGGCAAGTATCTTTGAGACCCTTGCAATAAAGTAATCCTCAATTTGTTTCTCGTTCTCTAACCCCTTTTCCTTCTTAAGTCTCTGGCAGTCGGGACACTTGCGCCACTGAGACATGTTGACCTCGTCTCCGCCTATGTGGATGTACTCGGAGGTAAAAATGCCACTCACTTCGCGGATTATATCCTCTATAAGGGCGTAGTTGCTCTCTTTGGCGGCACACCATACATTGCGAATCTCAAGGCCGTTTGTTATACTCTTATCTGGAGTGTAGCTGCACAATATATCGCTGTGTATCGCACCTAAAGCCTTGCTGTGTCCGGGCATATCTATCTCAGGGATAACCTCAATATTGCGTTTAGAGGCGTATGCAACAATATCTTTCAACTCCTGCTGAGTGTAGTAGCCACCCCACTTCTCGTAGAACTTGCCATAGCGAGGAAATACGGGACTATCTCCACCTCTGAAACCGCCAACCTCAGCAAGTTCTGGGTGTGATTTAATCTCAATACGCCAACCTTCATCATCTGTAAGATGAAAATGTAACTTGTTGAGTTTAAGGTGCGACATAAGGTCTATATAACGCTTTACTTTATCTGCAGAAATCCAAGTTCTTGCCACATCAAGCATAAAGCCACGGTAGCTGAACTGTGGAGAGTCGGTAATATTACACTGAGGTACTGCTACGGGTAGTTTGCAGTTTTTCTCATAGACCTTTGCAGGCAGAAGTTGCAGAAGGGTCTGCACTCCGTTAAATACGCCAGCGTAGCTGCCTCCTGTGATGATGATATTCTTTGAGTCTATAACCAAATGGTACTCCTCGCTGTCAAGAAGTTTGTTTACTGTAAGTTGCACATCTCCGGCCATAATCTTCTGTGAGGAGAGTATGCGCTTGAAAGGCAGATACTCAAGTAGATATGTCGCAGCGTCTCTGACTGCGCTGTCATAGACAAGGGTGCTTTTATCTGTGATGATAAAATTTCCGCCCGTGTAGCTCTCGGTTGTAGGTTTGGGGAGAATAGCCGCAACGGCAGTGTGTGATAACAGAATAAGTAGGAAGAGTAACTTTTTCATAATATATATAAGTTGTTTTGATACAAAATTACTATATTTGCGTCAAAATAACAAATTATCATGGATAGTAAATTACAGGCAACGGCGCGAGTTCTTGAGGTTATGGATACCCTCAGGGAGCAGTGTCCGTGGGATAGAGAGCAGACTTTTGCCTCTCTGAGAAACAATACTATAGAGGAGGCTTTTGAACTTACTGACGCCATTACGGATGGCAATATGGAGGGTATAAAGGAGGAACTTGGCGATGTGTTGCTGCATGTGGTCTTCTACTCAAAGATGGCAGATGAGCAGGGCGAATTTAATTTTGCAGATGTGTGTAACGCTCTGTGCGACAAGTTGATATATCGTCATCCTCATATTTACGGCGATGTTTTGGCAGAGACTCCTGAGGCTGTAAAGCAGAATTGGGAGGCACTGAAATTGCGTAAAAAGGCTCGTAAAAGTGGAATACTTGGAGGGGTGCCACGCTCACTGCCTGCTATGGTTAAGGCGTACAGAATCGGCGAAAAGGCTGCCTCTGCGGGCTTTGATTGGGAGCAGAAAGAGGATGTTTGGGACAAGGTCAGAGAGGAGGTTAGTGAGGTTGAGGCCGAGTTTAAGAGCGGAGACAGAGAGGCTTTAGAGGGCGAAATTGGCGATTTGTTCTTCTCCCTTATTAACGCATGTCGTCTCTATGGCATAGACCCCGAAAACGCCCTTGAGCGTACAAATAAGAAGTTTATAAAGCGTTTTAACCATGTAGAGGCTCGTGTAGCCGAGCAGAATAAGGCTCTAAGTGAGGTGTCGCTTGAACAACTTGAGGCATATTGGCAGGAGACTAAGAGACTATAGACATAAAATAGAAAAAATATGGCATATATCAAATCAGTGCGTAATCACACCCCGCAGGTTGGCGAGGGAACTTTTGTTGCAGAGACAGCTGTACTTATTGGCGATGTAACAGTTGGTAAAGACTCATCTATTTGGTACAATGTGGTACTTAGAGGAGATGTAAACACTATTACAATCGGAGACAGAACAAATATCCAGGACGGAACGGTAATCCATACCCTCTATGACGGCTCACCAAAGCCTTCGCAGACCCATATCGGAAATGATGTCTCTGTGGGTCATAATGCGACAATACATGGCGCGATAATCGAGGATAACTGCCTTATAGGTATGGGTGCAACGATTCTTGACAACGCTGTAGTGGCGTCAGGCTGTATTATTGCAGCAAATGCGCTTGTACTCTCAAACTCTAAGCTTGAGCCAAACTCAGTATATGCGGGTGTGCCTGCGAAGAAGGTTAAGGAGGTTACTGCAGAGCAACGCGAGACCATAATTGCCCGCATAGCCCGCGATTATCGTATGTACGCCTCTTGGTACGACGAGGAATAAGACCTCTAATGAGGTAATTTTCTTGAGATAATATTTAATAGAAGAAAAACAAGATATGCGACTCAAACTAAGCACCAAATCCCCGATTGTTTCATATACACTTGTATCGTTGGCAATCAGTTTGATTATCAACTTCTCCTACATGCTGCTGCTTGTTGTAAACCAATCGGCAGATATTAGGGGCAGTAAGAGACCTAAAGAGCAGGGTCCGGCTGTTGTGGCAGAGGGTGTGCTGGGGGTTAGCGTTGATGGTTTCGGGTATCTTGTGGATAGCACTACAGGCGATAGTATATATGTTGACCGTCGCTCTGTGCGTCGTTTGGACCTTGTTTCGGGCGAACATCTTAAAATTGAGGCTAAAGACCAGGCTCGATATGAGGGTGCGCACTTGATAATGGACAGACTCTTAGAGAGAAACGGAAAGGTCTTTGACTACTCCTCTCTGTACAACAGCTCTGACCAATGGCATGTGGTGATGTACCAGATAATATTCTATATGGTAGTCTCGCTGCTGTTGCTACTTGTCATGACGATATACAGACATGGAAGAGTGTCATGGTGGAGTACATTTCCTCCACGAGCGGTTATAGCTGTGGTTATTACCATTGTGGCATACTTCCTCTCCCCTGTTACATTTCATAATAGCACGGAGACAAAGCTTGTATATCAGACAGGAAACCTCTTGGAGTTTGTGGTTATGCTTAAGTGTCTGTTTATGCTTGCTGTGGTGTTACTCTACTCTCAGGTCTATATACTGATATACCAGCGACAGCAGATTTTGTTGGAAAACGAGCAGTTGCAGAACGAAAACCTGACAACAAAATACAATATGCTTGTCAGCCAGATTAACCCTCACTACTTCTTCAATTCGCTCAATTCGCTCTCTATGCTTGTCAGAGACGGGGAGAAGAGCCGTGCTATAGAGTATATTGACCAAATGTCATATACATTTAGGTATATAACACAGAACGGAAACAATACCGAGCTTGTGCATCTGAGCGAGGAGATTGAGTTTGCCGAGGCATACTGCTACCAGTACCGTATTCGCTATGCTGACAAGATATTTTTCGATATATCTGTTGAAGAGGGGTATAAAAATTGGTTGCTGCCTGCACTGTCGCTTCAACCTCTTATAGGTAACGCGGTAAAACACAATGTTATAACATCCAAAAATCCGCTACATGTAACAATCCGTACAGATAACGGCTACCTTGTGGTCTCAAACCCTCTGCGACCTATGCTTGAGGCGCAAGTAGGTACAGGTACGGGTCTTAAAAACCTTAATAGTCGCTACGAGCTGATGCTGGGCAAGAGTATTGAGGTCGTACGCACGGAGGATGAGTTTATTGTAAAACTTCCGCTAAAAAAGGCTAAATAATCATGAAAATTCTCATTATAGAGGACGAAACTGCGGCTGCGCAGAATATTCGTACAATTCTAAGTAATATAACCCCTGAGGCGGAGGTACTGGATGTTATCGATACTATTGTGGATGCTGTAGAGTGGTTTGAGAATAATACAGCACCGGATATAGTCTTTATGGATATACACCTCTCGGATGGAGAGTCGTTTAAGATTTTTGAAAAGTGCAAGATTATCTCGCCTATAATCTTTACTACGGCATACGACCAATATGCACTTAAAGCCTTTCAGGTCAATAGCATAGACTATTTACTTAAACCAATTAAAGAGGAAGAGGTAAAGCGTGCTATAGACAAATGGAGGCTGCTCAGAGGTCAAGATGTTAGCAACTATGTACATCGTGTAGATACTTTTGTGGCAGAGCATAAGAGCGATAGGCAATCTTTCCTTGTGCGATTTAGAGACAAACTTATCCCGCTAAATTCAGATAATATTGCCTATTGTTATACCTTTGAAGAGAGGGTTTATGCCTTTGGATATAACGGAGAACGCTACCCTATGGATTATACTTTGGAGGCTCTACAGGGTATGTTGTCGCCAAAAAAGTTCTATCGTGCCAATCGCCAATTTATCATCTCACGCGACGCTGTAAATGATATATCTGTATGGTTTGGCAGCCGACTGTCTGTCAATTTGAAGATGGAGACGCCAGAAAAAATCATTGTCTCCAAAGCTCGTGTGCCGGAGTTTAAGCAGTGGCTTATTGATTAGTTTTTTTATTTGTTGTGATAAGTGGTCATCTACTGCCGCTAACGAATTATCTCGCCAAAAGGGCTGAATAAAAAGGCTCTTTTGTCGTTATACTCAGTTTGAAAATACTCACATACGCCTAAGTATGCTCCGTTTTCCTCACTTTCGCAAGCCTAAAAACAGCTCTTTTTATTCAACCCTCTTAAAAACACAAGAAGGTTAAATACTTTGTCTTGAAACTCGCCGAGCGTTGTACCTAATTTTACTGCTATTTTTTGGTTATTTCACCCCTACTTTTGGTCGTTTCACGGAGTTTTGACTTTGTAGGGTTGAGTATTTGATTATTTTTGCAACCGAATTTAAGCAAAAACAGGAACTGAACTACCAAATTATATTATGAAAAGAGTAATTGCACTATTTTTAACAATGGCATTTTGTGGCTTTACGGCTTTTGCGCAGCAGAAGGGTAAGGTTACATTTACCCTTGTTGATTCGGCTACAAAGCAGGGCGTTATAGGTGCGGTAATTGAGGTCTATCCTACCGCCAAGCCTGAGAGTAAGAAGTATTACACCTCCAATGTCGATGGAACGGTTAATCTGCCACCTATGGCGTATGGAGAATATACTATGCTTGCCACCTCGTTAGGTTATGAAGATTTGACACACAATTTTGCTGTAAAGTCGGCAAATCTCTTTTTAGGTAAGATTTCGATGAAGGAGAGTACCACACGCATTGAGACTGTGGTAAAGTCTGTAAAGTCGCTCAGAGCCTCTCAAAATGGCGATACACTGAGCTATAATGCGGGAGCTTTCAAGGTTGCAAGTGATGCCGATGTAGAGGGTCTGCTCAAAAAGATGCCCGGCATAAACATCAATGATGGCACTGTAGAGGCGCAGGGCGAGACTATACAGAAGGTCTTTGTAGATGGTAAGGAGTTCTTTGGCGAGGATGTAAATACGGCTATAAAATCCCTTCCAGCTGAGGCTGTAGAGCGTGTTGAGGTATTTAATAAGCTCTCAGACCAGGCTGAGTTCTCAGGTATGGATGATGGCGAGGGTTACAAAGCTCTGAATATCGTAACCAAGCCAAATATGCGCCAAGGTCAGTTTGGAAAGATGTATGCAGGCTATGGTTATCAGCCTGAGACTGACGATGTTACAACACACCATAAATATACTGCCGGAGGAAATGTAAACCTATTCCAGGGCGATAGTCGTCTCTCGGTATTGGCTCTGTTTAACAATATCAACCAGCAGAACTTCTCTTTTGAGGATATTTTGGGTGTGTCTGGTGGCTCAGGAGGTGGTCGCCGTAGCTTTGGACAGTATATGGTGCGCCCACAGAGC
>JAFWBN010000070.1 GCA_017507075.1 Alistipes sp.
AAATAATCACTCTGAGCATCTTTCATTGGCGACTCTACATATAGTGAAAGCATATGCAAATGCTCTTGAGTTGCATAGCCGTGCTGTTTACTACTTTGTTTGCTCTTCCCGATAATAGACAGGTAGTTAGAGTGGTAATATCGCATTGCAACAGAATCGCCTAAATCCCCTGCCAATTCCCATCCTCTCCTAAGCAGTGTTTTTGCTTTGTTTCTAAAACCCTTATAGGCAAAAGTGTTAGCAGCCGCACCACAAATATCAGCATAGTTGTATGCTTTGTCTCCTGCTGTCTTTTCACTTAGCACAAAATACTTGTAGCTATTATCATAATCCTTTACAGCATTATAGACAATAGCCAATTGGCATATAACTGCATTATGCAAGCCATCAAAACCTATTCTCTTTGACTCTTCAAATGCCGAAAGCAAATATTGCAAGCTCTGCTTATACTTACGCATATAATAACATATACGCCCCATTTCATAGAGTTGGTAAGCCTGATACTTTTCAATTTTGGCTGCCTTATAGTAGTTATACGACTTTTCTGCCATTTCAAATGCTGTTCGATAGCGATATTGCTCTTTATACATTTTAGCCAAATATGTATATAACAGACCTTTAAGATAGTTATCATCCACAACATCTGTATATTGTTCCGCATCAAGGTATGAAAGGGTTGCTGCAAGGTTTTTGCCTGCATGTTGCTGAGTTCTGCCCAAATAGTAGTATGAGCGCATACGCTCTTCAGCAGTTCCGTGAAGGTCGTAATACTCTGTCGAGAAACGAATCAGTGAATCTGATGCTATATCGATACGATTCTTACTAAGTGCTGCACTATACAGCAGACCATACTTTGCCCTGCGCTCAGGCAGCAGCACGGCATACTTTTTTATAGAGCGCATAGTCTCCAGGGCCGAATCGGGGTGTTCGGTCATCTGTCGCTCAGCCGTAGAGAGCAGCTCCGGAGCTGTAAAGAGCTGACAGCCGCAAAAAAGCAGCGAAAAGAGTATAGCCAAAAGTATCGTCATGCCCACAAACCTAACAATATTCAACAAAGTTAGTAAAAATAAATTTATCATGCAACAATATAGATATTTTCCCAATTCCATCGCTCAATCTCAAAATTGCGCATATTTAACGAAAAACATTAAACACTAAAATTAACTTTAACGAAAAACATTAAACAGATATATTTTTACCATCATTTTTGCATGAGTTTAGCAAGAAATACATATCTTTGTGGCAAAATTCGCAAAAAAAGAGTATATGTCATTACTTCGTTTCAACATGTTAGAGCGTGCGCTCTCACAGAAGGCGGTAGAGGTTACTCCGCCGAGCAACAATCCGTCAGACTACTTTGGAGAGAGGGTTTTTGGGCGTAAGCAGATGCGCAAATACCTAAACAAGCAGACTTTTGAGGCACTTATTGCAACGATAGAGAACAACACCCCGCTGACACAGGATGTTGCCGACGCTGTTGCTGCGGGCATGCGACAATGGGCATTAAAGCATGGAGCGGATCACTACTGCCACTGGTTTCAGCCTCTGACAGGTGGAACGGCAGAGAAGCACGACTCTTTTGCAGAGCCTGATGGTCAAGGCGGACTTCTTGAGGAGTTTTCCGGCAAGGTACTTATTCAGCAAGAGCCTGATGCGTCGAGTTTCCCAAGTGGCGGAATACGCAACACCTTTGAGGCGCGCGGATACTCGGCATGGGACCCTACTTCGCCGGCATTTATCGTCGATACAACGCTCTGCATACCGACTCTATTTATTGCCTACAACGGCGAGGCATTGGACTACAAGACACCTCTGCTGCGCTCTATTCAGGCTGTAAACAAGGCGGCAACAGATGTATGCCGATATTTTGACAAGAGCGTAGAGAGGGTATATTCATATTTAGGTTGGGAGCAGGAGTATTTTCTCATAGATGACGCTCTATGGTCTGCTCGTCCCGACCTTGTGCAGACAGGCAGAACACTTATGGGTCATGAGGCAGCAAAAAATCAGCAGCTTGACGACCACTATTTTGGTGCTATACCCTCGCGCGTAATAGCTTTTATGAAGGATTTGGAGTATGAGAGTCTAAAGCTCGGTATTCCGCTAAAAACACGCCACAATGAGGTTGCGCCAAATCAGTTTGAGCTTGCTCCCGTTTATGAGGAGGCAAACCTTGCCAACGACCACAACCAGCTGCTGATGACTGTAATGAATCAGGTTGCAAAGCGTCATCATTTCCGCGTATTGCTCCACGAAAAGCCTTTCAAGGGCATAAACGGCTCAGGAAAGCACAACAATTGGTCTTTAGGCACAGATGCGGGCGTAAATCTGCTCAGTCCGGGCAAGACTGCCTTTGAAAATCTGCAGTTTATAACCTTCCTCGTCAATGTAATTACAGCTGTATATAAGCACAACGGGTTACTTAAAGCGTGTGTGATGTCTGCTACAAACGAGCATCGTTTAGGTGCAGGCGAGGCTCCGCCGGCAATTATCTCAACCTTCCTCGGCTCGCAGATTTCATCCGTGCTTGACAAGATAGAGAGTTCAAAGAGCGACGAAGATATTCGTTTCGATTCGAAAAACCTCTTCCGTATGAGCGGGCTGAGTCAAATTCCGACACTACTGCGCGATAACACAGACCGTAACCGTACCTCTCCATTTGCATTTACGGGAAATCGTTTCGAGTTCCGCGCCGTAGGTGCTTCAGACAACTGCGCCGAGGCTATTATCGTAATAAACACCGCCGTTGCTGAGCAGCTGACAGAATTTAAGCATACAATAGATGCAAAAATCGAGAGCGGAGAGAAAAAAGAGAAGGCTATATACGAGACAATCCGCGAAATGATAAAAATCTGCAAACCTATCCGCTTTGACGGCAACGGATACTCCGACGAGTGGAAAGCAGAGGCTAAAAAGAGGGGCTTAGATTGCGAAACATCTGCTCCGCTGAACTTCGACAGATACCTCGACCCTCAAACCCTGCAGATGTTCGGCAAAATGGGAGTCTATAACAAGGTAGAACTTGAGGCAAGAGCCGAAATCAAACGCGAAATGTATGTCAAAAAGATTCAAATCGAGGCGCGCGTACTCGGCGACCTTGCTATGAATCATATCGTCCCTATAGCCTCAAAATATGAGGGTATGCTACTCGATAAAGCGTGGAAACTGCACCAACTCGGCATGTCTATATCAACAGACCGCGAACTGATTGAGATGATACAAAACCGCACGGCAAAAATTCAAAAACTTGTTGCCGAGATGATAGAGTGCCGCAAAAAGGCAAACCGCATAGAAAACCTCAGAGATAAGTCTATCGCTTACCACGATACCGTGGCTATCTATTTTGACATCATCAGAGCCGAAATAGACCGCCTCGAAGAGGTCGTCGATGACCAAATCTGGACCCTGCCGAAGTATAGAGAGATATTGTTTATCAAGTAATTGACAATCCGCCCTGAAGTACAGCTTAAGTACCGCCGCTTTTTGAAAAAAGCGGCACCAAAAACTTTCAGCAAAAACTTCGTTTTTGGGCGTGTGCGGTTTTAGGATAGCCTTGCGGCTATTACGCTATAAAATAGAGCCTTACACTTTCAAGCAAGCTTGAGTGTAGGCTCTATTTTCTACCGCACCATCTGCGATGGCGTTCCCTAAATCCGAGTACAGCGAAACTTAGTTTATTCTGTTGGCGCGCTATTGTATGTCATTGAGGGCTGAAAGCCCGTTGCTATTAAATGCCATTTGTCATTATCCCGCGCGCCAAGATTAAAGTACCACTCCGCCAAATTTTG
>JAFWBN010000071.1 GCA_017507075.1 Alistipes sp.
CCTGCCTGCAGAGGGTGTTGAGCTGGCAAAAAATGTTGTTGCTGGTCGTGGCGAGGTTTGTGAGTGTGTAAACTTTATCGTTTGCCCTCCATTTACACACCTCTCTCAGGTTATCGAGGCTGTTAAGGGTTCAGATATCGCTGTGGGCGCACAGGACTGCGCAACTGAGGCAAAGGGTGCTTATACAGGTGAGATTGCAGCATCAATGATTGCAGCTCTTGGTTGTAAGTATGTTATCCTCGGCCACTCAGAGCGTCGTCAGTATTATGGTGAGACCTCAGAGACCCTCAATAAGAAGATGGTACAGGCTTATGCAAACGGCCTTACTCCAATCTACTGCGTAGGTGAGAGCCTTGAGGAGCGTCGTGCAGGTAACCACTTTGCAGTTTGCAAGGCTCAGATTGAGGAGGTTGTATATAACCTTACTGAGGAGCAGTTTGCAAACCTCGTTATCGCTTACGAGCCGGTTTGGGCTATCGGTACAGGCGAGACAGCTACAGCAGAGCAGGCTCAGGAGATTCACGCATATATCCGCGAGGTACTCGCTGCTAAGTTTGGTGCGGCAGCTGCTGAGTGTCCAATTCTCTATGGTGGCTCTTGCAAACCATCTAACGCTGCTGAAATCTTCGCTAAGGAGGATGTTGATGGCGGTCTTATCGGTGGTGCAGCTCTTAAGGCAGAGGATTTCCTTGCTATTGGTAAAGGTTTCTAGGATTTTATCGTGATAGCACGCCATCTACGGCACATCCCTTAAATTGCAGTCGCGGCTGTACGCTTTTAGTACTATCCGCGACTGAAATTTTGCACGATGTACCGTACCTGACGCACTCTGACGATAAAATGGATTTACGGGCAAAGTAGAGCTTCTATTCGGATTTAGGTACTGCCACCGAAGGTGGTACGCTAAAAAATAGAGTTTTCATTCAAGCTCGCTTGAAAGTGAAAGGGCTCTATTTTTTAGTGTATAGCCTTATAAGGCTATCCTAAATCCGCAACAGAGATAAGCGAAACAGCGTTTCGCCAAAAGTTTTTGGTGCCGCTTTTTTCAAAAAGGGGCAGCACTGCGTAGCAAATTAAAACACAAACAATGATAAATATCAACGATTTTGATTATCCGCTACCCGATGAGCGTATTGCCAAGTTCCCATTAGAGCATAGAGATAGCTCCAAGTTGCTTGTATATCGCAATGGAGAGATTTCTGAGCGCAGATTTTCGGATATTGGCAGCGAACTGCCTTCGGATAGCCTCTTTGTATTCAATAACACAAAGGTTGTTCGAGCAAGGCTTGTTATGCACAAACCGTCGGGCGCGCGTGTTGAGGTATTTTGCCTTGAGCCACATACTCCGGCAGACTATGAGCATGCCTTTGCGGTCAGAGGCGAGTGCTGTTGGAGTTGCATTGTTGGTAATCTGAAGAAGTGGAAAGAGGGCGCAGTGCAGATTCCGTTTGAGTATGAGGGTAGTAGCTATCTGTTGCAGGCGTATATTGCCGAGCGAGGAGTCCGTGAGCATATTGTGCGCTTTACTTGGGATGCACCTATGAGTTTTGGTGTGCTGCTTGAGTATTTGGGCCGTATTCCTATTCCTCCATATCTTAATCGCGAGAGTGAGGAGATAGATAATACTCGCTATCAGACGGTATATTCCCGTTTTGAAGGCTCTGTGGCGGCTCCTACAGCGGGGTTACACTTTACAAGTGAACTTATAGAGAACCTGAAGAGTCGAGGCTTTAGCTTTGGAGAGGTAACTCTTCATGTTGGCGCGGGAACATTTCTTCCTGTTAAGGATGAAGATGCTACAAAGCACGCTATGCATACAGAGCATTTCGAGATAACAAAATCGACACTGCAACTGCTTAAAAGTAAAATTGGTAAAGTCGTTGCTGTAGGTACAACCTCTGTCAGAACATTGGAGTCGCTTGCCGCCCTTGCGTGGCGTATAAAGAGCAGCGGAGATATAGCCTCAGAGCGTGTGATAGGGCAGTGGGAACTCTATGATATACCGCCTCAGTTTGCAGCACAAGAGGTTATTGATACCCTCCTTGAGTATATGGATAGCAAAGGGGTGGATGGTCTTAAAGCAGCAACGCAGATAATGATTACGCCGCTTGATTACCATTTCCGTATAGTAAATCGTATAGTTACAAATTTTCACCAACCAAAATCAACTCTTCTGTTGCTTGTCTCAGCCTATGTCGGGGAGGCTTGGCGAGAGATTTATGACTATGCCCTTGCTAACAATTTTAGATTCCTATCTTATGGAGACTCTTCGCTACTTATTGTGGAGTAATACCTATATTTATATATAGGATAAATCATTGAGTAAATATCCTCTTGTAATGCAATAATATTCAAATATTGTTGCATTGTTTGTTTTTTATCCTAACTCTTTTTTGCCGCTATTACACATTGTAATCTGTTATCACTGTTTTGGACTTATCATTGTGCCGAAAATATGCCTTAGAGTGCGTTTTAAGGGCATATTTTAGATGGTTAGAAATTGTTTTTATATTTCTTGAATATTTTTTTGAAAAATTTTAATTACAATTTGTAAGCAGTTACTTCCCAAACGCTTTCAATCGACAATAAAAAGATTCTAAAACACTATATATCTATCACTTTCGCCAATTTTTGTTTACAAACAATTTGGTTGAGTTGATAATTGTTATTAACTTTGTAGCGGAATGATTTTATTTTTTTAACTAATATTAATTGCTTATGGTAAGGAAAATTGTACTTTCATTAGCTGCTGTTCTGTCTGTAGTCGGTATGGCTTTGGCACAGAATAAGCAAGTTTCGGGTACGGTTACCGATAGTCATGGTGCACCTATCGTAGGTGCAACAGTGGTTGTTGTAGGAAACTCCACTATTGGTACATCTACCGATACACAGGGTCAGTACACCCTTTCAGCTCCAGCTGATGGTGTACTGGAAGTGTCATCTATCGGTTATGCTGACCAGCAGGTATCTATCAACGGTAAGACCGTTGTAAATGTAATCCTTGCAGAGGCGGCTCAAAAGTTGGATGATGTCATCGTAACAGCTTATGGCGAGGCTAAGCGTGAGGCATTTACAGGTTCTGCAGTGATGGTTAAGACTGAGGACATTGTAAAGAGTCAGGCTACCAACGCTATGGACGCTTTGAACGGTAAGGTTCCAGGTCTTCAGATTACAAATGTATCTGGACAGCCAGGTTCTGCACCTACAATCCGTATCCGTGGTATCGCTTCTATTGAGGCTGGTACAGATCCATTGGTTTTGGTTGATGGTATGGAGTTTGCGGGTAGCATCTCCGATATCGCATCTTCTGATATCGAGTCAATGTCTGTACTTAAGGATGCTGCTGCTGCAGCTCTCTACGGTTCTCGTGGTGCAAATGGTGTAATCTTGATTACAACAAAGCGTGCAAAGGGTCGTGATGCTGTTGTTAGCGTTGATATCAGAGTTGGTGTTAACCAGCGTGCTCAGGTTGACTATGACAAGATTACCGATCCGGGTGAGTATTATGAGATGCACTACAAGATGCTCAACAACTACTACACTCAGGTTGTAGGTCTGTCTGCACATGATGCACATGTAAGAGCAAACAACACAATGATTGACCCAAGCGCAGGTAATGGTTCTCTTGGTTACAATGTCTATACTGTACCAGAGGGTCAGACCCTTATTGGTCGTAACGGTAAACTCAATCCTAACGCAACTTTGGGTCGTCTTATGACTTTCAATGGCGAGGAGTTCTTGGTAACACCAGATGATTGGACTAAGGAGGTTTATCAGAGCGCAATTCGTCAGGAGTACAATGTAAATGTTGCTGCAGGTAACGAGAAGTCAAGCTTCTATGGCTCATTTGGTTATTTGAACCAGGACGGTATCGTTGCAAACACAGGTTATGAGCGTTATACAGCTCGTCTGCGTGCAGACTATCAGGCTAAGAAGTGGCTCAAGGTTGGTGGTAACGCAACTTACACCCGTTCACAGTCTATGCAGTCTTCAGAGGATGGTGTATCTGGTTCAACCGGTAATATCTTTGCTTATACATCAAGCATCGCTCCTATCTATCCACTCTATACTCGTGATGGTAAGGGTAATATTCGTCATGATGCTTATGGCAATGTTATCTACGACCACGGTACAGCAACTATGGCAGGTAGCAACGCAGGTCTTAACCGTGCATTCCTTGCAAATGCGAACCCTTATGCATCTATTATGCTCGATAAGAACAATGCTGTTTCAAATTTGGCAGGTTTCAACGGTTTTGCAGATGTACTTCTTCCATTGGGCTTCAAGTTCACATTTAACGGTGGTGTATCAGTTCGTCAATCAGAGGCAATCTCTACTAACAACCCACTCTATGGACAGTATGCAACCTCTGGAGGTTCTATCGCTCGTCAGACAACCATGTACTGGAGCTATACTCTTCAGCAGCTCCTTACTTGGAACTACACATTTGCAGATCGCCACAATGTAGATATCTTGCTCGGTCATGAGAACAACTATTCAATGGGTCGTAGCTTGACAGCAAACAAGCAGGGTCTTTATTCTGTTGACTCTTCAGAGCTTACTCAGGGTCTTAAGATTGTAAGCGGCTCATCTTCGTTCTCAGAGTATATCAATGAGGGTTATCTCTTCCGTGGACAGTATGACTTTGATGGTCGCTATTTCGGTTCTGTATCTTTCCGTCGTGATGCATCATCTCGTTTCCACCCAGATCACCGTTGGGGTAACTTCTGGTCTGTATCTGCAGGATGGCTTATCAACCGCGAGAGCTGGTTCAACGCTCCATGGGTTGACGAACTCAAGATTAAGGCATCTTACGGTTCTCAGGGTAACGACCAGATTTCAGACTTCCTCTATATGGACCGCTACTCAATCTCTAACGATGGTACAGATAAGTGGGCAGTTGCCTTCTCAAGCAAGGGTAACGAGGAGATTACATGGGAGACCAACGCAAATATCAATGCCGGCGTAGAGTTCTCACTCTGGCAGGGTCGTTTGGCTGGTAGCATCGACTACTTCAACCGTGTTACAACAGATATGCTCTCTTGGTACTCAGTTCCATCATCTATGGGTTACTCAGGTTTCTGGAAGAATGTTGGAGATATGTCTAACCAGGGTATCGAGCTTGCTCTTAATGTAAACATTATCCGCAAGAAGAACTTTAACTGGAACCTCGGCGTAAATGCAACATGGGGTAAGAATAAGATTCTTGACCTCGATTTCGAGAATGTTAAGGAGCAGTATTATGACCTTGAGGGTAATTCATACACAGGTTACCGCGATGGTAGCAACATGTATGCAATCGGCCACTCAATCTATACTAAGAACTACCGCGCTTATGCAGGTGTTGACGAGAATACCGGTGAGGCTCTCTATTGGGCACGCCGCGAGTACATCGACAAGACAACAGGTGAGGAGAAGTTTGAACTCTACAAGACTGCAAAATACTCTGAGGCAGACTACTTCATCTTCAAGACCTCATTGCCAGATGTATATGGTGGTTTCAATACCTCATTTGACTTCTATGGCTTTGATTTGTCGCTCAACTTCGTATATCAGATTGGCGGTAAGGTTTATGATGGCGACTATGCATCAATGATGTCAAGCCCATCAGCACAGTCTATTGGTCGTGCAATCCACAAGGATATGTACAAGGCATGGACTCCAGAGAATAATACCTCAAACTATCCACGCTTCGTATATTCAGACTCATATACTGCAGCAAGTTCAGACCGTTTCTATACCTCTGCATCTTACCTTAGCTTGCAGAATGTAAACTTTGGTTACTCTTTCCCTGCAAAGTGGATGTCTAAGATTGGTATCTCAAGACTTCGTATCTATGTGGCAGGTGAGAATCTTGGTTATATCTCTGCTCGTAAGGGTCTTGACCCTCGTCAGAGCATCGCAGGAGGTGCATCAGCTGCTTACTACTCACCAATCCGTAGTATCTCTGGTGGTATAAATGTAACCTTCTAATTAAGAGAAAGGAGAAAAGATATGAAAAGAATATTGAAATATACAGCAATTTTTAGCGTTCTCGCCTCTGTTGTAACTACCGGCTGTATTAAGGAGGCTACTCCTACCGGCAATTCAATTTCAGCAGAGCAGGCTTTGGCATCTGCAGATGCACTTAAGTCTATGACGGGTGCAATTGCAAACTATGCAGCTAACGCAAACTGGGGAAATAACAGTATTCACCAGATTTTTGGCTACCCTTCACTCTGTATGACTCGTGAGGTGTTTAGTAACGACCTTACTATTATTGACAACCCTTACGGTTGGTTCTCAAGTGAGCAGACAAACCTCGGTCAGAACCCAACATCAAGCATTGTTCAGATTCAGTGGTTGCTCTACACTAAGCTTATTGCGCTTGCAAATGATGTTATCCGCATGAACCCAGACATTGAGGCTATCGTTGATACTCAGAAGGGTTATGTAGGTGCAGCTTACGCATACCGCGCACTGTGTATGATTGATATGGCTCAGATATATGAGTTCAAGGAGAATAAATATACCAGCGCACCAGACATCGTAGGTCTTACCGTTCCATACCTCCATGAGAATATGGATGTTGACTATGCAAAGAACAACCCACGCCTTCCAAAGGCTGACTATCTTGCAAAGATTTATGAGTCATTGGATGCAGCAATTCTTCTTCTCGATGGTCATACACCTTCAACAGATAAGACTCTGCCAGACCTTGCAGTAGCTTATGGTCTTTATGCTCGTGCAAAGCTCTATGAGGGTAATTATTCAGAGGCTAAGAGTTATGCAGAGAAGGCTCTTGCAGCAGGCTCTTACTCTCCACTTACAGAGGAGCAGTGGACAGATGTTCAGAACGGCTTTAATAACGCAGACACTCAGCAGTCTTGGATGCTCTGCCTCAGAACTTCATCTGAGAGTGCAGTTGTAAAGACAGGTATTATCAACTTCACATCATTTATGTCTGCTGAGACAGTATTTGGTTACGCAGGTCCTGGTGGTGGCGCATTTGTAGAGGTTGATGCTCAGTTCTATAGCCAGATTCCTGACACTGACTTCCGTAAGCTCTCTTGGAAGGCTCCTGTAGGTCATGCTCTTGAGTCAAAGCTTAAGTATGTTCCAGCAACAGAGAGCTATGTAGGTCCTTCAGCACTGCCTGATTATGTAGCTCTTA
The DNA here is from genome assembly GCA_017507075.1 of Alistipes sp. Classification (GTDB taxonomy): domain Bacteria; phylum Bacteroidota; class Bacteroidia; order Bacteroidales; family Rikenellaceae; genus Alistipes. Next base: position 7,154 of record JAFWBN010000071.1, read on the forward strand.
AGTTCCGCCCAGGAGAGGCTGAGCCAGATGATCACCTTGTAGGTGCAGCTGTTGACTTCCCTATGATGCGTATGGAGGAGATGAAGTTTATCATTGCAGAGTGTGATGCTCGTGGTGGTGATGCAACTGCTCTTGTTGACATCGTTAAGACTCGTAATCCTGAATATACATGTACAAAGACAGGCGACGACCTTCTTAAGGAGGTACTCTTCCAGAAGAGAATCGAGTTCTGGGGTGAGGGTATTGTCTATTTCGACTATAAGCGTTGCCCAGATTTGCTTACAATCAACCGTGGCTATCCAGGTACAAACCATACAGAGCTTGCTCGCTTTAACAGCGACGGTCTTGCTGCTTGGTTTAACTACCCTATCAATGGCTATGAGGCTCAGGATAATAAGGCTCTTGCTTCTACAAACAATCCTGACCCAACAGGTACTATGAACGAAGATTTGTGGATGGAGTAGTTCGCAGCCAGAAAAGTTTGTCTAATTGATAAATTACGAGATATATGAAAAAAGTAAATAAATTTTTCTATGCATTGCTCGCTTTTGCGGCAGTCGGCATGGTCTCTTGTAGTACCGATGCTCCAAGTTATGAGCCGGGTCCACAAGAGGTAAGCGGTTGCCATGATGTATATTTCTCTGATCCTGAGGTTCTTGCAGTCAAGGAGCTTGTTCAGGGCCCTATAGGCGATGTTAGCGTTGACCCTTCAGAGGCTACAGTATATACATACTATGTTGACCGTGGTATTCCTGAGGACGGTGTTCTTCCAGCAATTACAGTACCTGTAAAGGTTGTTACTAACACCAAAGAGGCGTTTACATTTACAGAAATCGCCTTTGCAGAGGGTGAGGACCGTACAACTTTCGAGGTAACCCTTTCAGAGGAGGCAGAGGTAGGTGTTCCTTATACACTTAGCCTTGCAATTGAGGACCCTCAGTATGTAAAGCAGTATGAGAGCACAAACTCTACATCTCTTAAGGTTACTATTACCCGCGTTAAGTGGATTGATGTAGGCGAGTGCGACTATACAGAGGATATCCTTACAGGTTGGTGGGGCTTTGGTTTCGATCCTGAGCATCCAACATATAAAGTAAAGGTACAGGTTCGTTCAGACTCTATTAACCAGGAGGCATTTGATGCTGCTCTTGCAGGCACAGGTTCTGATGCAGGTCTTTCAGGTGTTTATCGTCTGGTTAACCCTTACCGTGTAGGCCCATGGGCAGATCCTGAGGATACTACCTTGGAGTCAAACCCTACATATATGATTATCAACGCAAATCCTTATAATAGGGCTTACATTGATCTTCAGCCACTTGGTATCTCTATCAATGGCGGTGAGGCAGCTGTATATTCTATGGTAGCACTCCGTTTGGATAATGGAGTTGAGCCTTCAGAGGATATGTATGGTAGCTTCAAGAACGGTACACTTACCTTCCCTGTTCAGGCACTTCTTGGTTGCCCAGGAGGTAGCTATGTAGGACAGAATACCTACTATGCAAATAATAGCGGTCTGTTCTCTCTTGTTGTAGCTCCTGCACTTGGTAAGTACGAGCTTGTTTTGCCTGTAGGTTATGAGGATGGCGACTTTGAGTTTGAGGAGGTTGAACTCCCAGAGAATGCAATGTTCTACTCTGAGTCTCAGTCTGCAACTTACTATCCAATCCTTGAGAAGGGTAAGATTATTACAACTACAGACGATGCTGACCGCGACTTTGTTGCAACTTATGGTTGGTTGTATCGTTTGGGCGACCTTTATGAGGTTGACTACCCAATCTACTTTGCAGCTAAGGATGACGGTACAGTAACTCTTCCTGAGCAGTATATAGAGCAGGCTACAGGTCTTACTCAGAACGGATACGATGTAATGATGGCTATTGATACTGCTGCATCTAAGTTTGACCCATCAACAGGCCTTTTGAACTTGGTTGCTGAGTTCTACTCATATCAGGGCGACTATGGTGTAAGCTATGGCGTATATAACGAGGTTATCTCTGTTGAGCTTCCAGAGTTCCCTGTAACTCCGGTTGTTGACCTTAAAGCAGACTTTACTTACGCTCCGCTCTTTACTGATACATTTACATCTACTTTCCAGGCTGGCGAATGGGATGCAACTCTTGAGCAGGGTGTTTGCTTGAACTACGAGGGCGCAGAGGCGTTTGCTAAGCAGTATGGTACTGCATACCGCATCCCTGCACCTTATGCACAGGGCTATGACCTCTACTTCACTGCAAATGAGAAGGGTGAGGTGTCAGTTCCTACAGGTTATGAGCTTCAGAACTCTGGTACAACTATCTATGGTAAGGATGCTTATATCTCTATCCGCAAGGGTACTATGGCTAAGAACGGTGTAACCCTTACAGTTGCTATCTGCGACGCTGAGGGTGAGGCACTTATGCCTTATGCTTGCACTGAGAAGCTTGTTACTTATACTTGGACAGAGACCGGCGTAACAGGTTCATATATCTCAGCTCTTAATGAGGCACCTACTGCAGGTTGTACTTTGGAGAAGGCTGAAGAGGGCGATATCTACCGCATTACCAACTGGCTCGACACAGGTAAGCATCTGATGTTCACTTGGGATAAGACTACCAACAAGTGTGAGGTTATGGGCTTCAATAAGACCGGTATCGATGCTGGTCTATTCAGTGGCTTTGGCGAGATTGAGGTTTGTGATGTTCGTACTTTCTACGCATGGATTGGTCGTGACTTTACTTGGGAGGAACTTGCAGCCGGTCTTGGTGGCGATGTTCAGCCTCGCTATGTAGATGAACTCCAGATAAGTGAGACAGAGTCAGCTCCTGCAATTGTATTCTACAACTACTATGCAGCTCCTGCAATGGGCGTTGGCTTCGCTCTCGGAGAATACTATATGGAGGCATTTGTCCTCGACGCTCCACTTGTAGAGGAGAAGTGGGAGGATGTAGCAGTTGGTGTATTCACTCATACTACAGACTTCTATGTATCTCAGGAGTATCTTCCTTATCAGGAGGAACTTAAGCTACAGCGTTTTGGAACTTCAAATAAGTACCAGATTGTAGGTGTTGGTGCAGGTGCATATAATATTGCCCTTACATTTGACGAGGCTACAGGTGCTGTTACCGTTCCTGGAACAAAGACAGGTCTTACCTATGAGGAGACTGATGGCTCTTTGACAGATATTTACTCAGGCGATGCTTATGCAATGCTTAGTGATTGGGGTGTTACCGATAACTCAGGTGCTCCACTTACCCCTGAGGTTGTATATAGCGTATATCCAAACAGCTATGATGCTGAAACAAAGACCTTCTCGTTCTATTTGGGTTACTATGATTTGTTAGGCTACACTTACACAACTGTTAGTGACGGAGATCCAACACTTCATACCTTCCAGATTACAGGCGAAGCAACTGCTCAGCCAGCATCTGCTCCTATGATTAAGAGCCTTGCTCCTAAGAAGGTTAAGTCTGCTCTTGCTGAGAAGTATCAGACCGGCAAGCGTCAGTACAAGCAGCTTGCAGCTCCAGCTGTTAAGATTCAGCCTAAGAGCTATAAGAAAGAGGTTCGTTCTATGAAGAACGCAACACCTGTGCCTTATAGCCGTATTAAGGAGGCAAAGTTCTAAATTATTTGTCGTGATAGTGGCACATTTCCTGCCGCTACCCTTCACTCCAACAAAGGGCAGTACGAAGAGTACAGCCCTTCGTTGTTTCTCAGGGTGAGCGTGGTAAATGCACCACTCTGACGACAAATTGGTGCTTTGATTTGGGCGCGCGTCCCTAAGGACCTTAGAGACTCTAGAGTCCTTAGAGACACTAAGGTCAGCGCGCAGAATAATAACAAATGACATAGAATAGCAACGGGCTTTCAGCCCTCAATGACATAGAATAGCGCGCAACGGAACAAACTAAGTTTCGCTGTTTTCGGATTTAGGGAACGCCACCGTAGGTGGTACGGTAGAAAATAGAGTCTTTCACTCAAACTTGTTTGAAAGTGAAAAGGACTCTATTTTTTAGCGTAATAGCCGTAAGGCTATCCTAAATCCGCATCAGCACAAGAGAAACGTAGTTTCTCCGAAAGCTTTTTGCACGCCCTGCTTTTTCTCGAAAAAGCGGGCAGTTCTTAGGCTGTACTCGAAAAAGCGGGAGGTTGTTATATTGGTATAATTGGTATTTTGAAAAAAAATATTTAACTTTACCACGGAATATTGACTTAAAATGAGATAAAAATGAGAAATTTTATTGTTTTGCTTGCTTTTATTCTTTGTGCGTCTTGTGTTAAGGATAGTATAGAGAGTGTGAGCATAGAGCCTGCGGCGTCGAAGAAGATAGTTATGCTTTCGAGGAACAATGTTGCCGGTTCGATGATAGTTTGCTTTACAGACGAGGTTATTTCGCGTGTAGAGGCTGGTCTTTCTCGTAGTGGGGCTACTCGTTCTGGTCTTGAGCAGTTTGATAGTGTATTGGACAGGATAGGCGCGGAGCGTATGGAGAGAGTCTTTCTTGCAAATCGTTTTGAGGAGCGATTGCGTGAGGAGGGTATGCACCGTTGGTATGTAGTACATTTTGACGAGGATACTGATTTGTCGGCTCTTGCGTCAGACTTTGCTGCGCTTTCAGAGGTTGAGACTGTGCAGTACAATGCTGCTTTGCAGCACATTACGGATGTTGCACCGCAGAGCGTACACGCGCAGATTGCTCAGAGTTCAGAGCCTATGGTTGCAACACGCGCAGATGCTAAGTTTAATGACCCGGATTTGGTAAGGCAGTGGCATTATATCAACACGGGTGATAAAAATGTCTTCTCAGGGGCTAAGGCTGGTGCGGATGTTAATCTTGGCGAGGCTTGGGATATTACTGCGGGCGACAATCGTGTTATTGTAGCTGTTATTGATGCTGTTGTAAAGGCAGATCATCCAGATTTGATTGACAATATGTGGGTTAACACAGCCGAGAAGAATGGTCAGACGGGAAAAGATGATGACGGTAATGGTTTTGTTGATGATATTTACGGTATCAATGCTGTATCAGTAAAGGGTGATGGTACAAATTGCGCTCTTGCTCTTGATGATAACGATCACGGAACTCATGTTGCAGGTACTGTTGCAGCTGTGAACAACAATGGCAAGGGTGGTTGCGGCGTTGCAGGTGGTACAGGCAAGGGCGATGGCGTAAGAATTATGAGTTGCCAGATTTTCTATGGCAAGGATGGAGCTACAGACCTTTGTGCTGCGCGTGCTTTCCACTATGCAGCGGATAATGGAGCGTCTATAGCTCAGTGTAGCTATGGTTATCAGTATGAGCCTACCGCTGATAGAGAGTTTTCTGAAGGAAATAGTGTTCAGAAGAAGGCGATAGACTACTTTATCAAGTATGGAGGTTGTGATGCTCTTAAGGGTGGTCTTCCAATCTTTGCAGCAGGAAATGAGTCGTATGCTACAGGTACTTTCCCAGGTGCATATCGTGATTATTTGTGTGTGTCGGCGATGAGTTGCGACTATACTCCTGCCTTCTATACAAACTTTGGTCCAGGTGTTAATATTGCTGCTCCTGGAGGTGATTATCTTCAGAAATATTGGACAGATTATACAGGAGAGAGAAATTCGTCAGTATATTCAACAACATTTGTAAGTGGTAATTATGGTTATAAGCAGGGTACATCTATGGCTTGCCCACATGTTTCTGGCGTTGCAGCTCTTGCTATCTCTCATGCACTTAGTCTGGGTAAGAGTTTCTCTGCTATAGAGCTTAAGCACCTGCTTCTTGCCTCTACACATGATATTGACCGCTACTGTACAGGTACTAAGGATGGCTTGTCTGCAGGAAACAATCCATCGGTTATTACAATCAATCTCTCTAAGTATAAGGGAAAGATGGGTGTTGGATATATTGATGCATACAAGGCGTTGATGAATGTTCAGGGTACACCATGTCTTACATTGCGTCTTGGTGTTAAGCAGAGCCTTAATCTTGAGAATATTTTGGGTGGAAATCCGGAGACTTTGACATTTGTAAATGGCGGAGTGAGCATGTCTCAGGCAGACAGAACAAAACTCGGCGTGGAGGGCGATATTACAATCTCCTCAACAGGAAAGATGCAGATAAAGTGCAACAAGCCAGGCTCTGCAATTATCAAGATAAACTATATCGCAGGCGGTGCTGAGGCTGGCTCAGAAGACAAAGTCGGCGGTATGATAGTAGAGCGTGAGGTGGCATTGCTTGTACGCGGATTTGCAACAAATGGTGGTTGGTTATAAAATAGTAATGGATATGAAGAAGATTTTAGCAGTTTTAACACTCCTTGCTACAATAACCTTGACGGGTTGTAAAGGTGGTAATAATGACGATGCGCTGATTAAGGGTGTATTGGGTCAATGGCATCTGATTTCATGGAGTAGCGAAATGTCCGAGAATATTGATGTCTATGTAGAGTTTAAGGCAGATAGTACCTTTAGACTCTATCAGAAGGATTGGAATACCCCTATTCAGTATGCAACATATACAGGAACATACCTTATAGCAGAAGGTATTATCACAGGAAAATACTCAGATGGTAAGAGCTGGGGTGCAGCAAATGGATATAATATCTCTTTGGGTGATGATGGTAATCTTACAATGATAAATGTTGATAATCAGGATGATATATCAATTTTTGCTCCATCAACAATACCTACAAGCGTGCCAAGTCGCTCTGCGGTAATGACTCCTCGTGGCGATGAAACCTTCAGAATAGAGAGATTCTTGTAATACAGCATATTACTGCAATAATAAAACCACATAGAGTTCTATGTGGTTTTATTGTTTAATGGGGCTGCAATTTATTTAGTCTTGTAAGAGCAGCGATATTTCCCCTTTGCTAAGTTAAGAATCTTTCCTTTGAGTAGGTTGCGACGCAATGGAGAGAGGTGGTCTGTGAAAACTTTACCCTCAATGTGGTCGTACTCATGCTGAATAACGCGAGCAGGGTAGCCGTCAAACTCGTCATCATGCTCTACAAAGTTCTCGTCGAGGTATCTCATGCGAATTTTTAGCGGGCGAGAGACATTTTCGTGTATTCCGGGAAGAGATAGACATCCCTCCTCAAATAGACCTGTCTCAGTGCTGCGCTCGTAGATTTCAGGGTTTACAAATACTCTGCGGAAAGTAGCAAGCTCTGGCACCTCCTCTGCCCATGGAGTACAATCGACGATAAACATACGGATATTCTTACCAATCTGAGGTGCCGCAAGACCCACACCCGATGCCTCGTCAAGGGTCAAAAACATATCCTCTACCAACTTCTTAAAGTCGGGATAAGTATTGTCAATCTCTACTGATTGGTTACGCAGTATTTGTGAACCATAGATTACTATTGGATAAATCATTGTAAAATTGTTTTATGAGGCTTTTGCCTCGTTATACTCTGCTGTAAAATGCTCACAACAAGCTACAACTAATGGCCGATGCTGTCCATATAGGACTGCAAAATTATTGTCGCAGCCACTCTATCGACAATAGCCTTATCGCGGCGAGCCATCTTGCCTATTCCGCTCTCAAGGATTGTCCTTTGGGCTATAACCGAGGTAAAACGCTCATCATAGAGAACAATCTCCTTGTCGGGGTAGGCCTTTTTTAGCTTTGCAACAAGTGGTGTGATGTATTTCATCGTCTCAGAAGGCTCTCCGTTCATTTGAGAGGGCTTTCCTACCACTATTGTAGTAACGGTGTTCTGTTCACAATATTGTGCAATAAATCGCTCTAAATCCTTTGTAGCAACTGTTTCAAGCGCACCGGCGATAATGCGCAAGGGGTCTGACACTGCAAGCCCCGTGCGCTTAACTCCGTAGTCTATTGCAAGGATGCGAGACATAAGCCGTTATTGCTATGCCTTGATTTTCTTATACAGAGGGCGGAACGATACAGCCTCGCCGATAATTGTGTGCAGGTCTGTAATAGCCACTCTCTGCTGCTCCATAGAGTCTCTGTGGCGGATTGTAACAGTACCTGTTTCGAGTGAGTCGTGGTCAACGGTAACACAGAAAGGAGTACCTACAGCATCCTGGCGGCGATAACGCTTACCGATAGAGTCCTTCTCGTCATAAGATACCGCAAAGTCGAACTTAAGGTCGTCAATAATCTGGCGAGCAAGCTCTGGCAGACCATCCTTCTTTACAAGTGGCATAACGGCAACCTTTGTAGGTGCAAGGCATGCAGGGATTCTAAGAACCACTCTCTCCTCACCACTCTCAAGCTTCTCCTCGCAGTATGCGGCTGACATAATCTGCAAGAACATGCGATCAACACCGATAGAGGTCTCGACAACATAAGGTACATAGCTTGTGCCTGTCTCAGGGTCGAAATACTGAATCTTCTTACCTGAATACTCCTGATGTCTGCCAAGGTCAAAGTCTGTACGAGAGTGAATACCCTCAACCTCCTTGAAACCAAATGGGAAGTTAAACTCAATATCTGTTGCCGCATTTGCGTAGTGTGCAAGTTTGTCGTGGTCGTGGAAACGGTACATTTCATCGCCAAAGCCGAGGGCTCTGTGCCATGCCATACGGGTATTCTTCCACTCGTTCCACCACTTCATCTCTGTTCCAGGCTGAACAAAGAACTGCATCTCCATCTGCTCAAACTCCCTCATGCGGAAGATAAACTGACGAGCTACAATCTCATTTCTAAATGCTTTACCAATCTGGGCAATACCGAAAGGCAGTTTCATACGGCCTGTCTTCTGTACATTGAGGAAGTTTACAAAAATTCCCTGTGCAGTCTCAGGACGCAGGTAAATTGTGTTTGCACCCTCGGCAGTAGAACCCATCTGGGTAGAGAACATCAGGTTAAACTGACGAACATCTGTCCAGTTGCGAGTACCTGAGATAGGGCAGACAATCTCACAGTCGATAATAATCTGCTTTAGACCCTCAAGGTCGTTTTTGTCAAGAGCCTCAACAAAACGAGCATGTACTGCATCACGCTTTGCGGCAGTCTCAAGCACGCGAGGAGATGTTGCACGATACTGTGCCTCATCAAAAGCCTCACCAAAACGCTTTTTAGCCTTGTCAACCTCTTTCTGAATCTTGTCGTCCTGCTTTGCCATCCACTCCTCAATAAGTACATCGGCACGATAACGCTTTTTGGAGTCCTTGTTATCAATAAGTGGGTCGTTAAAAGCTGCTACATGGCCTGATGCCTCCCAAGTCTTAGGGTGCATAAATATTGCAGCATCAATACCAACGATATTCTCGTGGAGTTTAACCATTGAATCCCACCAATAACGCTTGATGTTGTTCTTCAGTTCAACGCCGTTCTGACCATAGTCATATACCGCACCAAGTCCGTCATAAATCTCGCTTGACGGGAATATAAAACCATACTCTTTGCAGTGAGCGATAAGTTTCTTGAAGAGTTCTTCTTGTGTCATAATTCTATATATTTTATTGCTTATAAATCCAAAATATCTTTATGGCCGCAAAGATACAAAAAAAATAGTTCATTGTATAAATTACGGTAAATGAGGATAATATTTTAAGCCATCTTCGATCTCTTTTCCTCCTTGCAGTTCGGCAAAGCCTGTAAGCAGTCTCTGCCCTCACGAGCAGCGTCAGTTGGTGCCGCTTTTTTCAAAAAGCGGCGGTACTTAGGCTGTATTTGAAAAAGTGGGCAGTTGTTTTACAGCACTGCGCCCCACTCTTTAAGTACGCCAACAAGTTGTGCGGTATCGATATCTTGAACTTTTTGGTTATTTGCTACTGCTTGGGCTGCGGCGGCACCTGCTGCCTGACCTGTACCCATACAGCTCGCCATAACTCTCAGTGAGGCAAGGGCTTGGCGGTCTGTGGATATGCAGCGGCCTGCGACAAGTAGGTTTGGATACTCTTTTGTGATAAGTGCGCGATATGGCACATAGGCAGGCTTATTAAGGTCTATTCGTACCTGATTTGTACCTTTGCTGGCGTGAATATCGATAGGGTGTATGCCTCTAGAGATGCTATCCTCATACTTAAAGGCACTTACATACTCGTCGGCGGTTACTGTATGCACGCCGAGGATTCTGCGCGACTCGCGTATGCCTGCCTGTGGGGCTGTTGAGGCTACATAGCAATTCTTAAACTCCTTGAAGTTCTCTTTGAGAATCTTTGTAAAGGTGAATATATCCTCTCTGAGTTGGCATTCGGTTGCACTGAAGTTTCTGTTGTTTGTCGAGTCAGTTGCGCGACGGGTCATATTTACCGCTACGCTACCTTTGTGCAGTACATTGTTAAACCACGGGCCTCCAAAATCTGGCATATCCACACCTTCGGCCTTCATCTTAAGCAGTTTTTCACGAACAGGCTTGCATTGGCTTGGTCCATTGATACCGTTGTGGTACATGCACTTGTTGAGTAGCTCACTATCTGTATCAACGCCAGAAAGTATAAAACAGAACGATGACGGCTGTAGCTCGTTGTCGGGGTTTGGTTGCATAGGTACCTCTGCCATGTGGGCTAAATCTCCATCGCCCGTACAATCTATAAATACCTTTGCCTCAAGGGTTTCAAGTCCGTTTTTATTCTCAATAATTACCGAATCGATACTCTTGCCTGCTATCTGACATCCTACCATTGCCGAGTGGGTATAAATATCAACGCCCGCTTCAAGAATCATGCGCTGGCAGCATAGTTTGTATAGCTCTATATCAAAATCTATATTGGCTTTAGGCCACTCTATAAATGCGCCACCCATAGACTCTAACCTCTTTACAAACTCCCACGGAATACCGCCTATAACAAGTTCGTTTTTAAGAGCGAAGACACTGATTGGTGCAACATATCCTGTTGTTGCCATGCCACCAAAGAAACCATATCTCTCAATAATGGCAACCTTTGCACCTCTGCGTGCGGCAGCTATTGCGGCGATAAATCCGGCAGGACCTCCACCAACAACTACAACATCATAACAACCTGCAAGAGGTGCAATTTTTCTAATTTTAGCACCCTCTGCATCATCCGCATCACAAGCAAGCAGACTCGGTGATACCGCCATTACGGCCAATCCAGCTACAGCTTTTTTTAGAAAAAGTCGTCTTGAAATTTTCTCCATATATGTATAAAGTTTTAATGTTTCGTCTTATTCTTTGCAAGTTAGGCAAAAAAAAGGATATTTCAAAGAAAAATAAGGTCTCAAAGGTATAATCAAACCTTTGAGACCTAAAATTGAGGCGTTGTAACACCTTTTATAGAGCAAATTCAGCCTTTATAGTATCCACTGCATCGAGTTTTTCCCATGCGAAGAACTCTACCTCGCGAACAACCTCTTTGCCATTTTCGATAAATGTAACAGGCTTTGTGTAAGGGCGATTTCCGAAGTGTCCGTATGATGCGGTAGCCTCGAAAATAGGATTTTTGAGTCCATAACGGCGAACAATGCTTGCAGGACGCAAATCAAAGAGCTTTGCAATGCGATTTGCAATTTCACCCTCGCTTATATTGAGGTGTGATGTGCCGTAAGTGTTTACATACACTGAGAGTGGCTCTGCAATACCTATGGCGTAGCTTAGCTGAACCAAAACCTCATCGGCAACACCTGCGGCAACCATATTTTTTGCAATATGGCGCGCTGCATAAGCAGCACTGCGGTCAACCTTAGAGGAGTCTTTGCCTGAGAAGGCTCCACCACCATGTGCGCCTCGGCCACCGTATGTATCAACGATAATCTTGCGACCTGTAAGTCCTGTATCGCCATGAGGTCCACCAATGACAAACTTTCCTGTAGGGTTTACATGCAGGATATAGTTGTCATCAATAAGTGCAGCAAGCTCATCGTGCGCTCTTTCAAGGCGAGCCTTGACGCGCGGAATAAGAATTGTGCGCACATCCTCCTTGATTTGAGGTGCATCTACATCCTCATCATGCTGTGTAGAGACTACAATGGTGTGAACTCTTACAGGGTGGCGGTTGTCGTCGTACTCGATAGTTACCTGACTCTTTGCATCGGGACGCAAATACTTCATAACCTCGCCCTGACGACGAATATCGGCAAGCTCCTTAAGAATTACATGAGACAGAATAAGTGTAGCCGGCATAAGCTCTCGGCTCTCACGGGTTGCATAGCCAAACATGATGCCTTGGTCTCCGGCACCCTGCTCCTCCTCTGTCGAGCGAACAACACCCTGATTGATGTCTGCCGACTGCTCGTGAATAGCCGACAAAATGCCGCAAGAGGCAGCGTCAAACTGTAGTTCACTACGGTTATAGCCGATTCTCTCAATTACGCGGCGTGCAGTCTGCTGAATATCTACATAAGCCTCTGAACGCACCTCTCCGGCAACTACAACAAGACCTGTTGTGCAGAGAGTCTCACAAGCCACCTTAGACTCCGGGTCGCGGCGTAGAAATTCATCAAGAATAGCATCTGAAATCTGGTCAGAAACCTTGTCAGGATGTCCTTCGGATACTGACTCAGATGTAAATAAAAATCCCATAGTTTTTATCTTTATTGAGTTAATAAAACTTAGGGAAGAATTGACTGTTGGATAAAATAGCTGCTTTAGCGTTTTTTATTGTGGTTGCAATCAGTCCAAATCCCTCCACATTTCGGGTGCAAAGATAGGCTTTTTACTGAAATTTACAAAGGTACCACTATATAATTTATAACTATTACCATCAGTTCTGCCTGAAAATAGAGTATAATAAGATTATACCATGTGTGAAATTTATATTGAGAATATTTGTTTGAAACAGATGTTTGTAATATTTTTGTAATCAGTTAGGTTTGTTACAATTTTGGATATGAGTTATAGTCAGACAGTTACGAGAAAACATCGGACTCTATTTGTTATTGCTGTAGATCAGTCTGGATCTATGTTGGGACTACCAAAAGGTAAAAGTTGTGATATTAGCAGGGCAAAGATTGCAGCGATGACTGCATCGATGTTTATAGATGAACTTATCTACAAGTCAACCAACATGGGTGAGGTAAGAGACTATTATGATGTTGCTGTTTTGGGCTATTCTGCCGGAGATGTAAGGCCTCTATTAGATGATAATCAGCAAGTTTTGCCAATATCTGTCATTGCAGGCAAGCGCGATGGGTTGGAGCAGATAATATACGATACAGATGGCAGCCTCTCCGCGCCAAAACTCTTTAGAACTTATGTTGCCGAGTGGGTAAAGCCTACAGCCTTTGGAGACACTTCGATTGTAGAGATGCTCTATACGGTAAATGATATTGTTGGCAAGTGGTGTTCTAATCCGAATAATAGAGATAGTTTTCCGCCTATAGTTGTAAATATTACTGACGACACTCGCGCTCTTAACCACTCTATGGTAAAAGAGTTGTACTCACGCCTATCCTCTTTGGGTACAAGTGATGGTAAGGTTATAGTGTTGAACATATATATTGATGAGAGTGGTAACGATAAGGCTTCGGTACACTCGTCAGACGCTCAAAGAGTGAACAATCTGCTATCAATACTAATGGATGCCATATCAAAGATAGGGCAGACAATTGAGGACTCTGGAGATGAGATGCTGCTTAATCTCAGTTACGATACAACACTTATGGATATTATGCAGTTTGTCAATATCGGCTCATACAGCCGTGTCTCTTTAGGCCTACCCGAAAAGGCAACGGTAAATGCCTACTAATGTAGAGTCGATAAATCTCAGCACTTTAAGATACCACATAGGATACCTTGTGCCATGCACTCTCCATCTGTTTAGCAGGTCGATATTTAGGCGATTGTTTACAGGAACGCTAAGAGGCTGAGGTGCTATAGCATCGAAGATAGAGAGTGTGTGGTTAAACTCCTCTGCTGAAAAAGTTGCCTCATCCATCTCAAGCAGATATTTTCTTAGCACTCCCTGCATGCGGCGCATAACAACACCTTCGAGGAATTTTCGGCGAACATAACCTATTTTATCTTTATTCTCGGCAAAATAGCGTGCAAGAGAGGCCACTACGGCGGTCATCTGACCAATACTCCTCAGTTGCACTTGTGCATCCATAGTCTGACCCTCTCGTGTGAGATTGTAGCGATAGAGTGCGATGTCGGAAAAGGCTATACTTTCGACAAAAAATATCGGGAAGAAACACCACTGTTGGTCGGTATAAGATACCCCTTCGGTCTGTCTGTAACCTATCTGCTGCATAAGTTCGGTGCGATAGGCTATAGAGTGCATCATAAAGAACTGTATCTTGTTTTGCGACAGGATATCATCAATCTTGTAAATCTCGCCCACATTATACTTGTCGCGGGAGTATAGATTATAGTGTACCGTGCGGCAACCTTTATGCGTAATTTCGGTAAATGGCGCAACAACCATATCAGCACCTAAGACCTTAGACAGATACTCTGTAAAGGGTGCTATCTGCCGACAATCAAAGCTGTCATCGGCATCCAAAATCTTTACAAATGCGCCTTTAAGTGTCGGTAGAGCGGCATTTATAGTAGAACCGTAGTTGCCGTTTGGCTTGTCTATCACTCTTACAACAGAGGGATAACGCTCTGCATACCTTTGTGCAATCTCCAAAGAGCGGTCTTTGCTGCCGTCATTGACAACAACCACATCAAGCGATGTTGCGGCACTTGATAGTACAAGAGAGTCTAAGCAACTGCTTAGCAGATGCTCCATGTTGTAGGTTGGGATTATAATTGATAGTAATTTCATTGCTCAGAGCCAAAATCAAGTTTATATGGAGCGTGATTTATCTGCTCCTCTACAGGTAATACGGGGCGCAAGTTTGGGTAGTGGTGTCGCAAATACTCCTCTACACAGTCGGGTACAGGAATTTGCATGCCGCCAAACTCCATGTTGACGGGATTCTCTATATATTTGCGACGAATCTGATCTTTAGGCATGCGGACAATATTGACATACTCTGTATCTTTGTTGTTGTATCTGCCAAGCACACGACACATCTTGTTATAGATAGCTTTGCGCGACATTACAGAGCATACAGCCTTTATTGCTGCGCATGAAATCCACGACTTTGGCAGCGGGGTATCTATCTTGCACTCTCCACAATGTCTCCATATCCAAATCTCTTTGCCTATAAAGCAGTTTATCCAGAATTTAGCCTTCAGACGGTGAATTTTCTGGCAAAACTTGTTGTCAGGGATTCTGTCATACGGAAATATATCGATAAATATACCGTGGTGAATATCCATATTCTTCCAAATATCCTCTACAAAGAGGGTGTTGTTTACCTTTACCTTTGCAAAATAGAAGGGGGTATTTTCCTCTGAGCCAAACCACTCAAGGAAGTATTTATCGCCCAACTCTGCGGGTGCAACCTCTAAAAAACGGTTGTAATTATCTCTGGTCATACCCACATCAATATCGTCATCCCATGGCACAATGCCCTTGTTGTAGAAAGCACCTATCGCCGAGCCACCCTGAATAAAGTAGGGGATTGAGTGCTTTTTACAGATGCTGTCTATCTGCGCTAATATTTGATAGAGGACTGTGTGTAGCCTCTCTAAGTCCTGCTCTCTGTATTTCATTGCTGTACAAGTAAATTACAACCTCTAATATCCGCACTATTGACCCTGCCCTCGATTATAAATTGATTCTCATTAAGAGCCCTGCCGGCATCTTGAGTGGCGATAAATGAACAAGAGTCTATATTGCCTAAATCTATTATGTCAATTGCACCTCGTCTGTTGTACTCAAGGCGCGCAAAGGGGTCGTTTATATCGCGTATCAAAATTTTCATCCACGGAGGCGTTGTAAAGACCCCATCTGCTGTAGAGTAGCATTGGCTCATCAGCTCAGCCATGCCATACTCAGAGTGGATAGTCTCAACACCAAAAACACTGCATAGATAGCTATGTAGTTGGCTTTTTGCCATCTCCTCTCTGTAGCCCTTCATGCCGCCTGTCTCCATAACAATAGTATTGGTGAGTTTTGGTGCAAATTGCTCTGCAAGGTCAAGCAGTGCGTATGTTACGCCCAAGAGAATTTTAGGCTTACTATCTGATGCCATATCGGATAACAGCTCTTTGTAGTTGTTTAGGTAAAAGCCGCCACTGCCACACTGCTCTATCAGGCGGTCAACCATATATACCAAGGAGGAACCCTGCCTCTGAAGGTAGTTTGGCAAAAGACCGTATATGCTCCACGACTCTATATCTCCATAAAACAGCCTGAAAGAGTCTGTAAAATCACGCTCATAGAGCTTCAAATCGGCAACATAGTGTTTAGAGGGCGTTAAGCCTGTTGTAGCACTTGAGGTAAAGATAATCTGAGGCTCAGAAGTACTGCTATAGACTGTGTGGCTCTTGAAAAGCTCTATCGGTAACATAGGTATAGAGTAAATATCTTTAACTTTACTTGCTGTAACACCAATAAGGTCAAGATACTCTTTGTATGGCGGACAATTCTCTGCCTGATAACGGAAAATATCCAAAGCCAAAGCCTCAAACTCGCCACTGTTTGCTATGTTGAAAATACGCTCTTTCATCACTATAGGTTGTAGTAATCAAGCCATATAGACTCTATTATGCCATTGTCGTTATGGTAGAAATAGACATTATAATCCTTGCCAAATCGGCTGTCGCTCCATGCGATGTATGCCCCTAAAGCCTCTCCTTCATGTACTCTGGCACTCTTTTTATACTTTATCTCGCCTCCTAAAGAGATTATCTTGCTTACACTATCTCCAACCTTTATACTCTGCATAAAAGCGAGTTTATCGCTGCTTAACTTAAAGCCGAGAAACACTCCATCCATCCACTCAATCTCATCTTGACCATAGTGTAACAAGAGTATTTTATAACCGTCGCTATCCAAGTTCTCTATGCTGTCAGGCTGGCCAAAGTGGGACTTCAACTGCTCGATAGTGCATTTTGAGAAGAGGGTAAAGCCATTGAGTTCCAGAGCCTTACTCTGATGAGGTATTACGGCTGTTTTAGGCAATGAGCCAGCCCTCTTTTTGGCAAGTAGAGCCTTGCAGTCGGGATTTAGCACGGCAGAGGTTATTCTGCCTTTGTCGTCTGTGGTAAACTCTATTTGTGAGGGCTTAGAACTTAAGAGTTTCAGAGATTCTATACTCTCGCCCACCCTAATCATGCCGTTGTATAGCGGAAAACGGTCTGTTTTTATCTCAAAGCCGACCAAAATTCCGCCAAGGAAGGTAAAACTATCTGTGCTACCTGTTCCGAACCTGTTTTGCCACTCAGGATTTTTGTAGATATAGACATCACTAGCCCCAACGCTTATGCCATCTTCTGTCTCAAGTGTGGTATTCCACTCTACATCACACGCTCCAAGTTGCTTAATAATAGTCTCCTTAGTATATTTGTTACCAACTTTAAGAAGATTTATAACAACCTCCTCCATGCTGTTTTCAGCAGCACGGAGAGGTGTTATAATAAGTAGCAGTGCGAGTAAAGAGAGTGTTCTCATATTATTCAATATCTGCTAACCACTCTTTTGCCACAGCATCAGATGGCATAACCCAACTACCGCGAGGTGAGAGTGATACAGCTGTTACCTTCGGACCATCAGGTACTGCCGAGCGTTTATACTGCTGAGAGAAGAATCGCTTGATAAATACTGTCAGCCAATGCTTTATCTCACTTTGGGTAAACTCTCCATCAAAAGCCTCTGTTGCAAGGAACAGAATCTTTGCAGGGGTAAAACCGTTTACTATAAAGTTGTAGATAAAGAAGTCGTGTAGCGAGTATGGACCAACCAAATCCTCAGTCTTTTGAGCAATATCGCCACTTGCTGTTGCCGGTAGCAACTCAGGACTTACAGGTGTCGATACAATATCCTTCAGAGTGTCGCCAACAAGGGCGTCAGTGCTGTTTTCGGCAGCCCATGCGGTTAGTGCCTTTACAAGAGTCTTTGGTACAGAGCAGTTTACATTGTACATAGACATATGGTCTCCGTTGTATGTTGCCCACCCAAGCGCAGACTCGCTTAAGTCGCCTGTGCCGATTACCATACCGCCTACAACATTGGCTATATCCATCAAAATTTGTGTGCGCTCTCGTGCTTGAGAGTTCTCGTAAGCCGCACCTCTGCTCTCTGGGTCAAGGTCAATGTCCTTGAAGTGCTGCTCACAGGCCGAGCGGATAGATATTTCACGAATTGTGATACCTAACCTTTGCATAAGAGTCATGGCGTTGTTGTATGTTCTGCCTGTTGTTCCAAATCCCGGCATAGTAACACCTATAATACCTTTGCGGTCAAGACCTAAAGAGTCAAAAGCCTGCGCGACAACAATAAGTGCCAAAGTTGAGTCAAGACCGCCTGAAACACCAAGTACAACCTTTTTGCAGGAGGTTGCAGCAAGACGCTTCTCTAAACCTCTGCTTTGAAGTGTCAAAATCTCGGCACACTCATCCTCATCCTTTGGAATAAATGGAGCAGACTCTACTTGACGGGCAAGTGGGGACTCAGGGATGAATATTGGCAGCGAGATAACCTCATAATTATTAAAGTGTTGCAATTTTCTGCCTTGCAGCCTTAGCGAATCTACAGCCTCTGCATCAATATCGGCAATAGTCAGCTCCGAGCAGTCCGAAAATCGTCCACCCTCAGCAATTAAAACTCCATTTTCGGCAATAATTCCATGACCTGTAAATACATAGTCTGTAGTTGACTCTCCTATGCCGGCAGATGTAAATACATATCCACCCTTTAGGCGTGCAGAGTGCTGAATAACACTCTGTTTAAGAGCCTTGTAGCTGCCTTGATACTCTGCATTTGCAGATATTCCGAAGACAATCTGCGCACCCTCCTCTGCCATAGTGATAGATGGTGTTGCAATTTGTCTGATATCCTCGCCTACCTCGACGCCGAACTTTACGCCGCCAACCTCGAAAATTAGATTGTCTCCAAAAGGTACGCTCTGATTTGCAAAGTTGATATATATGCTCTCAACCTGCTCATAGGCATCAAAAACACCACTTGCTGTACGGCATGGAACAATACCGCAAATCTCTCCCGCTGCGACAACTGCCGCACAGTTATACAGTCTGCCATTTTGTAATATAGGCAGACCTATAATGGCTGCTAAAGGCAGATTTTGAGCCGCTATATCACAAATAGACCTTTCGGCAGCCTCAAGCAGTCGAGTCTGTCTAAATAGATGACCGCATGAGCTTCCTGTAATTGCAAGTTCAGGAAGTGCTACAATGCTAACACCTTGAGTTGTAGCATCTTTCAGAAGAGATATTATTCTCTGTGTGTTGGCTTGGCAATCGGCAACACTCACTTCGGGTACTGCCGAGCAGACCTTTATAAAACCAAATCTTACTCTGCCCATATCTTTGCTAAATTAACAATAACCTTTACAGCCTTCTCCATAGAGTTGAGAGAGCAATACTCAAACTTGCCGTGGAAGTTCATACCTCCCGCAAATATATTAGGACAAGGCAGACCCATAAATGATAGTCGTGCGCCATCAGTACCACCTCTGATAGGTCGAACAATCGGCTCAACATCTGCCTGACGCATTGCAGCAAGGGCGTTATCAATAACTTGTGGATGTGGCTCTACCATCTTACGCATGTTGTAATATTGGTCTTTCAATGTAAGAGTAAGCACACCTTGACCATATTTGTTGTTCAGCATGCCTACAACATCATACATCCATGACTTCTTCTTCTCAAACTTCTCGGCATCGTGGTCGCGGATGATATATGAGATAGTCGCATCTTCAACCGTGCCGTTAAATCCTACACAGTGGTAAAATCCTTCATAACCCTCGGTAAACTGAGGACGCTGAACGGCAGGAATAAGAGCATTAAGCTCACAGGCAACCTCAATGGCGTTAATCATCTTATCTTTTGCATATCCCGGATGCACATTGCGACCCTGAATTACAATCTTTGCAGAAGCAGCATTGAAGTTCTCATACTCCAACTCACCCTCATATCCGCCATCCATTGTGTAGGCGAAATCTGCACCAAAGGCCTTTACATCAAAGAAATCCACGCCTCTGCCAATCTCCTCGTCTGGGGTAAAGCCTATGCGAATCTTACCATGCTCAATCTCAGGATGTGCCATAAGATACTCTGCGGCTGTCATAATCTCCGCAACGCCTGCCTTATCGTCTGCACCCAAGAGAGTTGTGCCGTCAGTGTGTATAAGGGTATGACCTATGAACTTTTGCAGTTCAGGAAAGTCAGTAACCTTCATAGTCAGGGCGTTGTTGAGCATAATATCCTTGCCATCGTAACACTCAATAATGCGAGGGCGAACATTTTCGCCACTCATATCCGGTGCTGTGTCAACATGTGCAAGAAAACCTATCACAGGCGCGTTCTCCTTGCCTTTAGTGGCAGGAATAGTACCCATTGCATAGCCATATTTGTCAATAGTTACATCCTCAAGACCCAAAAGTTTCATCTCCTCTACAAGGGCATTTAGTAGGTCCCACTGCACGGCTGTAGATGGGAAGGTCTCACTATTTTCGTCGCTACGAGTGTTTATAGCTACATATTTCAAAAATCTCTCTTTCAATTCCATAATTACTCCTCCTTCTTAGCTTTCATTGTATGAACGGTAAAATATATCATTATTGCGATATACATCACAAGAGCTACCCACTCGGCAGCATTTGATGCAGCCCAATCAGCAGCAAATAGGTCAACACCTACAAACTTAAGTATTGCAGATACAACGCCCATCAGCGCACCACCGGCAATAAATCCGGATGCTATAAGTGTACCACGGTCAAAACGAGCCTTGTTCAGAGCCTCATCCTTTGAATGAGAAGATACATACCAAGCAATAAGACCACCAACAACAAGCGGAGCGTTGAGCGACATCGGAATAAACATACCAAGTGAAAAGGCGAGTGCAGGAACGCCAATCCAAGTAAGCACAAGGGCAAGCACCGCACCTGCAAAGTATAGCACCCATGGAGTCTGTCCACCCTCCATCAGAGGCTTGATTACAGCAGCCATAGCATTTGCCTGAGGGGCTGCAAGAGCATTTTCGCCAACAAAACCGTAGGTCTTGTTGAGGATAATCATCACTCCTGCCACTGTTGCTGCAGAGACTATTGTGCCGAGGAACTTCCACTTCTCCTGAGTTGCAGGAGTTGTGCCAAGCCAATATCCAATCTTAAGGTCTGTAATAAAACCGCCTGCCATAGAGAGCGCAGTGCAGACAACACCACCGATAATCAGTGCCGCAGTCATGCCCATAGTGCCGTTAAGACCTATTGATACAAGAACAAGAGAACTGAGAATAAGTGTCATTAGCGTCATACCCGATACAGGGTTGCTGCCTACAATGGCAATAGCATTTGCTGCAACTGTTGTAAAGAGAAATGCAATTACAAAGACAATTACAAGAGCCACAAGTGTCTGCAGCCAATTACCAAGTACACCAAATTGGAAGAATACAAGTGTTGCAATAAGCGTTGCAATGATAATTGACAAAATTGTCTTCATTGTAATATCACGCTCTGTGCGCGCCTCTGCTATAGCCTGCTTTTTACCACCAAGTTCATTTACCGCAAGCTTTGCAGCATCCTTGATAATGCCTGCCTGACGGATAATACCTATAAGTCCCGCCATGGCAATACCACCAATGCCGATTGGACGACCATAAGCCACAAAAATATCCGTCGCACTCATTGTAGCAGCCTCTGCCGATGCGTAACCCACAAGTGGCACAAGTACAAACCATACAAGACAGCTACCTGCAGTGATAATTACCGCATACTTGAGTCCGATGATATATCCCAAACCGAGCAGCGTAGCTCCTGTGTTTAGCGATAACTCTACTTTAAGCTTGTCTGCAATATCTGCAC